>NZ_JBHUOX010000021.1:0-97633 GCF_042686245.1 Pontibacter toksunensis
TGAGAAAGACATTATCCTTCTCCAGATCATGGGAAAATCACCGATTGGCTATACGTTACTTCCTGTATAACTATAATCTTGAAAGATTGGCAATAAAGCCAGCCTTACTTTAAACACAGTACCAAATGACCGAACAAGACATAAAATACCTGCTTGGCAAACTGCCTAAACTAAAGCAGGAGATACAGAAAATAATAGTAGGGCAGGAAGAGGTGCTGGATGAAGTGCTCATCACTTTACTGGCTGGCGGTCACTGCCTGCTGGAAGGTGTGCCCGGCCTTGCTAAAACGCTGCTCGTTCGCACCTTAGCCAATGCCATGGACCTTGGCTTCCGCCGTATACAGTTTACGCCGGACCTCATGCCAACTGATATATTGGGTACTGAGGTGCTGGAGGAGGACCATACGACCGGCAAGCGCTTTTTTAAATTTAACGAAGGACCGGTTTTCTCAAACATCGTGCTGGCCGATGAAATAAACCGGACGCCACCTAAAACCCAGGCTGCGCTCTTGGAGGCGATGCAGGAGTATGAAGTAACCTATGCCGGCAAAACATACGAATTGCCGCGCCCTTTCTTTCTGCTGGCTACCCAGAACCCAATAGAGCAGGCAGGTACTTACCCGCTGCCCGAAGCGCAGCTAGACCGCTTCCTGCTATACATTAAAATAAAGTACCCAACGGAGCAGGAGGAGTTGAACATTTTATCCAGCACCACAGGTACCCGGCAGGCGCAGGTACAGTCCACTATATCCGGAGAGGAGGTGCTGCAGCTACGGCAGTTAGTGCGCGAAGTGAGTATCAGCGAAGAGTTGCTGCAGTACGTAAACCACATCGTGCGGGCCACCCGCCCCGACTCAACCACAGTGGATTTTGTGAAGACCTACTGCCGCTGGGGAGCCGGGCCGAGAGCCGGGCAGGCACTTATCCTAACAGCCAAGGCACGTGCGCTGCTGCACAACCGCTTCGCTGTGACAGCTGCCGATATACAAACAATGGCATACCCTGTGCTCCGACACCGCGTACTGGTAAACTTTACAGCCGAGGCAGAAAAAATTACCTCAGAAAAAGTGGTAGAGGAGTTGCTGGAAAATATTAAACTGCCAAAAGCTGTTTTAGTATAGCATTAGAACATTTCGAGATAAGAGTATATGCAGGGAGAAGTAGATACCGTTAAAATACCCGATGAACAGCTAAGGATTCTGAGGAACGTGCTGGGAGAAAGGATTTACTTTTTCTACTCAGATAAGCTGCAGGTGGAGCCTGTAGAGGAGAGTCATGTGTTTTGGTCGAATGGCTTTGCACTTGCGCTTTCTACTATCAACCAGGCACCGGGCAAGCTCAGAACCTACATCAATATCAGCGCTGATTATAGAACCTGTTCGAAAGAGGCAAGCACCTACTATGAGTTCGAAATCAATGTGAGCAACGCGCCTTTGTGGCAGGAGGGCTCTCTTCAGTTCGGTAAGTTATCCAGTTTAAAGGTCTTTTCCGACCCCATTCTGATGATAGAGATTTATCAGAACTGCCAAAAATCAGGAGAAAAAGGGAGGCTGCATGATTGTGCCATGGTCTTTTACTCGCAAAGCAGAAAGTATATGTTGCAGGCAAGGCAGGAACTGGTAGGAGGCGTAAACATTATGCTGCACGATGCGCTCATAGAAGAAAAGATTAAAGGATTGAAACTGCGACATACCCTTGTCTAAGGAAAGATTCATAGACCCCGGGGTACTGGCTACCATAAAAGATTTGCCTCTGCTGGCCCGGACAGTGGTAGAGGGCTTTCTGGCCGGGCAGAACCAAAGCCTGCGGCGCGGGGCTGGGCTGGAGTTCAGCCAGTATCGCAGCTATCAGCCTGGCGATGATTTACGGCAGCTCGACTGGAAGATGTTCGCCCGCTCCGACCGCTATTACATTCGGGAGGCCGAGGTAGACACTAACATTACTGTTCGCTTTGTAGTGGACGGCAGTGCCTCCATGGCACACGAAGATGCAAACGGCCTGCACAAGATGGACTATGCCCGCTTCCTGGTCGCTTCGCTGGCTTACCTGGCCACCACGCAGGGCGATGCCGTAGGCTTGTATGTGCTGCATGAAGAACAGCTGATTAATCTCACGCCCCGTTCCGATAACATGCACCTGCAGCGCTTCTGGCACCAGCTCAGCGAAATTAAGCCGCAGGGCAAGTTTCCGAAGGCGCAGGCAGCTGATAAACTGCTCTCCGACAGGCGGCAGAAAGAGCTTACTGTATTCCTGACAGACCTGTACGAGCATGAAAATGAGATTACAGCGTTGCTTTATAAGTTGGGGGCCCAGCGTCACGAATTGCTGCTGTTTCACCTGATGTCGCGTAATGAGCTGGACTTCAGTTATAGCGGCACCCTCACTTTTGAGGACCTGGAGACAGGGCAAACCCTGCAGGTAAGTACCGCTGAACAGCGTAAAGCGTACCTTGCCCGGCTGCAGGAATGGTTGCTGCAAACAGAACGTGACATGCGCAACCGGCAAATCGCCTACGACCAGTTTGTAACAGATGAGCCCCTGGACAAAGCGCTGCGCACTTTTCTGCAGAAGCGGTTGGTTTATGCTTGATTTGGAATAACAGCATGCTTTTGAGCAGTGACTATCTAACCTTCTAACTCTTTAGCTTTCTAACTTAAGCTTGTGTCCAGTAAAAATGAAAGATAATTTCTCCGGTCACGCATCCGACTACGCCACATACCGGCCCACCTATCCGCAGGAGCTAATCAAGCAACTTGCAGACTTAGCGCCGGCGCACGACCTGGCATGGGACTGCGCCACCGGCAATGGACAGGTGGCTGTGATGCTGTCGGAGTATTTTGCGGAGGTAGTGGCAACGGACATTAGTGAGAAGCAGCTTCAAAATGCGGTGCAGCAGCCGAACATCACTTATAAAGTGGAGCAGGCAGAACAGTCGTCACTAACTGACAACTCTGTAGATTTAGTTGTGGTGGCGCAAGCAGTTCATTGGTTTGATTTTGAGCCATTCTATAGTGAAGTGCAGCGCGTGTTGCGGCCGAAAGGCATTGTTGCGCTCATTGGCTATGGCCTTATCAAAAGCACTCCGGCACTAAACGAGGTGATTGAGCAGCTCTACAATAACTTATTAGGCAAGTACTGGGACCCGGAACGCCGCTATATCGATGCAGCGTATGGGACCATTCCATTTCCGTTCCGGGAGCTGGACATACCACAATTTGCTATTCACTATACCTGGACAATAGAAGATATGCTGGGCTATCTCAATACCTGGTCGGCAGCGAAACACTTTGAAAAGGAGCACCAACAGAACCCGGTAAATCTTATAGAACCAAAGCTCAGGGCAGCTTGGGGTGAGCAGGAACGAGTGCCGGTAGCATTCGACATCGCCTCACGGGTCGGCAAAGTTTAATTTATTCAATTATTCAGAATTCAGTTATTCAAAATTGACCTTCCTCTCTCCATACTGGCTTTTTGCAGCATCCACCATTCTTATTCCCATCGCCATTCACCTGTGGAACAAGCGGCAGGGGAAGACGGTGAAGATGGGCAGCCTGCGCTGGCTGGAAGCATCGGCCAGTAACCGCTGGAGCAGCATCAAACTGAACAAGGTGTGGCTGCTGTTGCTGCGCTGCCTCATTCTGCTCCTGCTGGCCGTGGCTTTGGCGCAGCCGGTACTGGTGCGGCCACCGCAAACCCCGGAAAATCGGAAAGCAGTATACGTGGGGCAGGAGCTGTTGTACACATCCGCCACCCGAACGCAGCTTCAGCCAGCCATAGATTCGTTGCTGCAGCGCGGCTACCAGTTATATACCTACACACCAGGCTTTGCCGCAGTTTCTCAGGAAGAATGGCAACAACTTAACAGTAGTTCTGTAGACTCAGTTATTTCAGACGGAGCAAACTACTGGGCCTTGCTACCCGCTTTGGAAGAGCAGCACCAACAGCCGGGGGACAGCATATGGCTCTTCACCTCAGACCAGCAGCGATACTTTTCTGGCACACGCCCTGATGCTATACCCGAAAATATCCGGTGGATTCCGGTTGCCTCTGAAGCTACCGCTAACAGGCTACAGACGGCCGTTCAGACGTCCTCTGATAGCCTGTTGCTGTTTATTGGGAGTGGCACACGCGAAGGCATTACCTACAGCCGCTTCCATGTTCCTGCCACTGCACAAAGCATTACTGTAAATAATCAACAGCTACAACTACAAAGGAAGGCTGATACACTACAAGTTGTGTTTCCAGATAAAAGCATCAGCAAAGCAAAGGTGCAGACGGACCCGCTGCATATCGTTATACTGGCCGATGAAGCGCAGCAGCCTGAGGTGCGTTACCTGCAGGCCGCCATTAATGCCATCAGCAGCTATACGAAGCTTCCCATCTACATTACCACCGCGCAGGACACCGCTGCAGACTGGGTATTCTGGTTACAGAGCGAAGAGGTGCCGGTACAACTACGGCAGCAGGTAGCCGAACAGGGGCTAAAGCTGTGGGTGCAATCTGCTTCTGAGCCAAAGACCATCAAAGCCAGTTTGGCAACAACCGGAGAGGCGGTAGGGGTGCACCAACTCAGTAACGCAGTAGCAGAAGATGCGCAAGCAGCTATCTGGACAACAGATAATGGCGAGGCGCTCCTAACGGTGCAGCAAAGCGGCAAGGGTTTCATTTATAGGTTCCAGAGCGGGTTTAGCCCCGACTGGAGTGGCTTGGGGCAGAGCACACAGTTACCGGAACTGCTCCTGCCCGTGCTCTTTCCGCAGCAGGAAGGAGGCAAATATGATGTGCGGGCACTGGACGAGCAGCAGCTGAAGCCAGCACAAAAGGTAGCAGTCTTTGTGCCGGAGGTACCGGAGGCACAGCGTATTGCCTTGCTGCCGTGGGTGGTGTTAGCGGCGTTCGTATTATTTTTGATAGAAAGAAGTTTAGCCGGGAGGCGCGCAACAGTATAGGTATGGCTATAGACAGCAGCATTCAGATTCTCCATCGTATTCGCAGGCAGTATGTGCAGGCGAAGGGGCTGCTGTATGCCTTGCAGGCGTTGGCAGCCATAGCGGTGGGCGTGACGATGCTTTATAAGTGGCAGTTTGAAGTACCCGTACTTGCGGCCACGGCTATTGCCATTATACTGGCAGCAATTTTATACTTTTTGATGCGCTGGAGCAGCATCCGTAAAGTAGATTTACAACAGGTGGCGCGCCACCTCAACCGCCAGTACCCGCAAATGGAAGACAGCACAGAACTGCTCCTTCGCAATTTAAATGACCTGAATCTGCTGGAACGGCTGCAGCAGCAAAGAGTAGCCGCCACGCTCCAGGAACTTCATCCGGAGAAAGAGAAAGCCTTCAGTCTGCGTAGCACCGCTACCTATGTGGCACTGGGTTTGGCCTTAGTACTTTCAGCGGGAATCTTATACTTACCGGCGGCGCCACTTACAGCGGTCAATACCCCGAATGAAATACAGGTTGTTTTCCCAAATGCACCTGCCACTACGGCAGCAGACACCGTCACTGTGGTAGAAGATATAGACATCACTATCACGCCCCCGGCCTATACCGGCAAAAACGCTTACCAAGCAGAAAGCCCAAATATTCGCGTGGAAGAAGGAGCCATGGTCAGCTGGCGCATCCGCACAAACAATCGAGCCAAAGCTTTGCAGCTGGTCCTGAATGAAGATAAAGGAACAAGCTTCAGTGAGGGAGATGATGCCTATACTTTGTCGCGCCACTTTACCACACCCGCTGTGTACCACCTCAACCTCAACGGGCAGAAGTCCGCTTTCTATACGATAGAAATTATTCCGGACGAAGCCCCGGCTATTCAAATAAAGAGGCCGAAGCAGTATACCGAAATCCTCTTTGGTGAGCCGCAGCAGGTAAACCTGCAGGCACAGCTCACGGATGACTACGGCATCCGGGAAGCTAATATGATAGCAACTGTAGCCAAAGGAACTGGCGAAGCGGTGAAGTTCAGGGAGGAGAAAATCAGCCTTGGCCTGAATAGTACCCGCCAAAGCTACACAGTGAACAAGACGCTGGACCTGCAGCAACTGGGGATGACGTACGGCGACGAGCTGTACTTTTACGTGCAGGCTTGGGACAATCACCGCGGCTACACCCGCTCTGAAACGTATTTTGTGCAGATAGAAGATACTGCTATTGTAGAGGCGAACTTTGATATGTCGATGGGCGTGAACCCGGTGCCGGAGTATTTCCGAAGCCAGCGCCAGATTATTATCGATACTGAGAAGCTGCTGGCGGAACAGAAGAGTATCCCCCGCGCTACTTTCGAGGAGCGTTCCAATAACATCGGAGTGGACCAGAAGCTGCTGCGCCTGCGCTACGGCAAGTTCTTAGGAGAAGAGTCTGAGTCAGGTATCGGGCCGGGAGGCGGTATACCGGAAGGTGCAGAAGGCCACGAAGAACACTCAGCTGACGATGGGCACGACCATCCGGAGTTTCAGAATCAGAACGACCCGCAGGCATTGCTCGACCCTTACCTGCACAAGCACGACCAGGAAGGTGAGGCTACCATTTTTGAACCCGCCGTGAAGGCCAAGCTAAAAGGGGCACTGGCGCAGATGTGGGAAGCAGAGCTGCGCCTTCGCACGCACAAGCCTAAAGAAGCGCTGCCTTATGAGTATAAAGCTTTGCGCATGTTGAAGGAAGTGCAGCAGTCGCAGCGGGCGTACGTGGCCAAAACAGGCTTTGAGGCCCCACCACTAAAGGAGCCGGAACTGCGCCTCTCGGGGGAGTTAAATAAGATTACGCCGCTCTCCGAAAGGCAAACCATCAAAGCAGAGACAACGCTGCCATATACCCGTTCAGCCTTAGATTGGCTGGAGCGCTACAAGCGGCAAGGCAAGTATAAGCCGCAGGATGCACAGGTGCTGGAGCAGGCGGGGCGGGAACTGGCGCAGCAAGCATTGAACAGGTCTGGCAATTATTTGCACGCACTGCAGGACCTGCGGCAGGTGATTACGGAAATGAAAGGTGGTAAGAAGTTATGCCAGACCTGCCTTACTACTGTCGAGCGGGCGTGGGTGGCCCTGCTGCCACCAGCGGAAAGAACACCGCAAGCGCAGCGTGTCCAGCGAAGCAAACTGGCGCAGGAGTATAGAAAGCAGCTGCAGCAGTAGTAAACTTTTAGGGACAAACAATTTTTTGTCATCTCGACCGCAGGAAGAGAACTGCTACTTATTGGCCAGCCACAAATCTTTCCCTGTGGTCGAGATGACAGGTTTTGTTACTAACTTAAAGTATGATTCACTTTCAAACCCACATTGGCTTACTCACACACTTGCACGGCATGCACTACCTGGAAGTGCCGCAGGAGGTAGTACAGGAACTTGGCGGTAAACTCAAGGCGCGTCTGCACTGCACCGTGAATGGCAGGCTGAGGTTTCAGTGTGGTTTAATGGCTTTGGGTGAGGGCAAAGCGTATATCAGCATCAGTAAAAAACGCATGCAGGAATTGGGAGCCAGGTTAGGCAGTTCTGTAGCGGTAACCTTGGAGAAAGATGATAGCCAATATGGCACCGAAGTGCCCGCCGAAATGGAGGAATTGCTGCTGCAGGATGATGAAGGCAACAGGCGTTTTCTGCTGCTGAAGCCGGGTATGCAGCGCTACATGCTAAACCACGTGTCTGCCGTTAAGAACCCGCAACTACGCGTTGACCGCGCCATTACCTTAATTGAAAACCTGAAAAAGCTACCGGAGGGGAAGGAGAATTTCCGCGCCATGCTGGGCCTTCCGCCGCGCTAATCAACATAAACTATGATGCAATTAACCTGGCTTCTTGCGATACCTGTTGTGCTGTGGCTGGCCTGGAAGCGGCCAAACCGGCAGCGGCTGGCAGAACGGCTGTTGGCCAGCGTAGTGGCTGGCATAAGCCTGGTGTTGCTGGTTTTTCCGCCGACTACACAACAGGCTATCAGCCCCGGCACTGCCATTCTTTTGACAGAAGGATATAATGCTGATACGTTACAAAACCTGCTTCAAAATGCAGCGGCTGGACCCAGTGTCTATTCCTACAGAACCACGGCAGCCAATGCAAAGCCTTTGGAAAGCCTGTATCTCCTGAGAAGGGAGCATCCTAGCCTGACACAGGTGCACTTGCTGGGACATGGATTGAAGAAAGAGGAACTACAGGCGTTGAAAGGTGTGCAGGTGCAGCCGCATCTGTCAGCTATACCGGCAGGTCCAACTGCCATGCATTGGCCTGAAAGTATAAAGTTAGGGGAGGCAGTAGAGATAGCGGGTCAGTATAAAAAGGAAGGCGAAGAAGCCACTTGGTTATACCTGCAAGCGGCTGGCCAGGCACAGGACTCTATGCAGATAGTAACGGATACGACAGCAGGTTTCCTGCTGCGCTATACACCAAAGCAGGCTGGGCATTTTGTTTATACGGTGGTGAAAAAGTCAGGGAACGGGACCGATACCTTAGGCCGGGTGCCGGTGCAGGTGCAGCCGGTGCAGGAACTGGGGGTGCTGCTGCTGGCGTCGTCGCCGCTGTTCGAGTTCCGGTTCCTGAAGAACCACCTGGCAGAGCTGCAGCACCGGGTAGCGCTACGCACATCCATCAGCAAAGACATAAGCCAGAGCGAATGGTTGAATATGCCCCGCATGAGCCTGGACCGCCTCACACCAAAGCTCCTGCAGCAATTTGATGTAGTTATCACAGAACCGCTGGCGTTGCAGGGTTTAAGCGCCGGAGAGCGTGCTTTCTTGCAACGTGCTGTAACTGAGGAAGGCTTGGGTATACTCACTGTTACCAACGCGCCGGCCAATGCCCGCAGCACGAGTTTCTTCACCTCTTTCCAGACCCGGCGGCTTTCGCAGCAGGATACCCGCAGTACCCGCGCCTCGTGGGCAGATAATGTGACAGCCACCGCTACCGCTGCGCCTTATACTTTGGTGAACACAACGGCTGTAGCGGGCCTGGTAGCAGAGCAGGACAACCAGTTGCTAGCGGGGGCAAAACGCGCCGGATGGGGTAAAGTAGCAATGAGCCTGGTGTCGCAAACCTTTTCGTGGCAGTTGGAGGGGAAAAAGGACGTTTACGCCAGCTATTGGGCGAATTTATTATCGGCAGTGGCGAAGCAGGAGGTGCAGGAAAGGTTTTGGCAAGTTGTCGCTCCACAGGTGCCCAAACCAGACCAGCTGCTCACACTTACCTTCACTGACTATACTGCCGCTGATGTACCTTCCGCTACTGTGACTCATGTAGCCGATTCCGCTAGTGTGAGCTTACCGCTGGCGCAGAACCCACTACAGCTCACGCAGTTCAGCGGTAGCTTCTGGCCCCGCCGCAGTGGCTGGCACCAGGTGCAGACGCCAGATGACCTGCCTTATCTTTTCTATGTTCAGGATTCCACTGATTGGGCCTTTGCAGATCTGCAGGTGAGGCAGCAGGAAACGAAGGCTTTTGTCGCGCAGCAAAATGCTGTGCCTGTTGCTGACGCCGCCATTGCCTATAGAGAAGAACAGGTGCCGCTGATTTGGTTCTTCCTACTGTTCGTGCTGAGCAGCGGGTTTCTGTGGCTGGAGGAGAAGTTTTAAAGATTTCGCAGCGTGCGCAGCTCCTGCGAGCGTCTAGGTGGTAGGTTAAAATACTCGCAGGAGCTGCGCACACTGCGAGCTTATAAATCAGAGGGGGCTGCAGGTGTATTTCCTGCAGCCCCCTCTGTTACAATGCTGAAATGGTAGATTGCTTCAGAATCTTAAACTCTGTACGGCGGTTCTCCTGGTGCTCCGCTTCAAAGCAGGATACACCGTCTTTGCAGCGGTTGATAAGTTTTGTTTCACCGTAGCCTTTTGCCTTTAGCCTGTCTCTGTTAATGCCTTTGGAGATGATATAATCTACGGCGGCCTGTGCCCTGAGCTGTGAGAGCATTTCGTTGTAGCGGTGGCTCTGTCGGCTGTCGGTGTGGGAGCTTAATTCAATGCGGATGGTTGGGTTGTCATTCAATGTCTGCACCAGCTTATCCAGCTCTTTGGCTGCATCCGGCCGGATGTTGTGCTTGTCCAGGTCGTAAAATATATTATCTAGCACAATAGGCTTATCGGGTGCGCTGCGATTAAAGATCATCTCCACCTTCACAGAGTCGGTGTTGTAGCGGCAGTCCGGGGTAATGGCCAGCGTCTGCGTCAGGTACCCTGGTTTTGTTCCTTTGATGGTATAGTTCGTGCCCGCCTTCACCGGGAACACAAAGCCACCTTTGTCATCGGAGTAAACTTCCAGTGGCGTGGCGCTGCCTTCTTCTGTCAGTTGTAGCAGCACGTGGTCTACAGGCTCCTCCGCTTTTTTGGAGGTGCCTGCAATAGCAAAGCGCTCAATCGTTTTGCCTATCAGGGTGCAGGGTACTTTGAAGGACTCAAACGTGAAAATATCGTCGGAGCCGTTTTGCCCCAGGCGGCCTGAAGCAAGCATCCCCTTGCTGCCGGTGCTGTCTGGTAGTATGCCAAAGTCATCATGTGCGGTGTTGAGCGGATACTTCAGGTTTACTGCCTTAGACCAGGCTTTATGGGACCCAACAGCTTTAAACATATCCAGACCGCCCATGCCAAGGTGGCCATCCGAAGAAAAATACAGGCTGCCGTCTTCTCCCAAAGAAACAAAGCTCTCGCGGCCAATGGTGTTGATGGTGCTGCCAGCGTTTACAGGCTTCCCCCAGGAGCCGTCACTCTGGCGCTCGCAGTAATAAATATCAGTCTCTCCAAGGCCTCCCGGCATATCTGACACAAAGTACAGCACCTGCCCGTCAGGTGTTACAGCCGGGTGCCCGATAGAGAAATCGTTGGTGTTGTTATACTTGAAAGGCTTCACGTTTTCCCATTTCTCCCCCTTTCGCTCTGCCGTGTATATGCCGTGGCGGTTGGTGTGAGTGCGGTTGTCAGTGCCCTTAAACCAGCTGGTAGGATCAGGGTTGGTGTGGCCGGCGCTGCGTTTTACTACGTGGGTACGGGTAAAGTACAGCACTTTCTCTTTCTCTAGGTACGCAGCAGGGCCGTTGTGGTAGGCCGTGTTTACAGAAGGGGGCAGCGGCACCGGTGCGGCATAGGTGCTGTCGGAGGTGGCTTTCGCCAGGTACAACTGTATGTAGCCGTGGCCCGTCCAGTTGTTGCGCTCCGTCTGCTTCTTATTATCCACAAGCAGCCTGTCTGATGCGAACAGCAGGCCATCACTTGTTTTTACCGGGCTGAAGTCTGCTGCGTTGCTGTTTACCTCCGCGTGCTTCTGCACATTGAAGGATAAAGGCTTTTGCATCCACAGCAAAGCCGTATCGCAGGAGGCGGCCATTTTCAAGGCTAAGGCAGCCTGCCCGGGCACTTTGTGGCCATAGTCCAGGAACAGCTTCTTTGCCTTGGAGTAGTTCGCGTTGCGTTTGGCGGACTCAGCGTAAAGAAATATGTTCGAAGGGTCGGATTCCGGGAAAGCAATGGCCTGCGCATACCAGAATTCTGCTTCCTTGCTGTTATTCAGGATGCGGTAGCTATCCGCAATCCGCTGCACCACTGTCAGGTTAGGTTCCCCTTTGTCCAGGATGGCTTTGTAAGCGTCGAGGGCAAGGCTAAACTCATAGTTGTGGAAGTATTTGTCTGCCTGCTTCATGTCCTGTGCCGTGATAGCCGCAGGAATTCCAACCGATAGCCACAGCAATAGCAGCAGGGTAAATTTTGTTCTCATAAGGGGTAATCTGAAAATGTTAAAGATTTCGGGGTGTCAGGATACGGCCGTATTTCTTTTTCAGGAAAGTGTAGCCGAGCGAGACTTCATGGCTGCCATAATTTTTTAAGGCTGTCAGGCTGATATCGTAAGAGTAGCCCACCCTGAATTTTGGAGTAGCGTATACCTGTGCAATTACGGCGATGGCGTTTCGCTTGCCCAGTTGCTTCATCTCCTGCTTTGTGAACATGGGCAACGCAGTACGGTAAGAGGCTCCCAGCCAAAGGCGGTTGTACAGCAACAGGAAGGAGTTCAGGTCTACGCTGGTCGGGCTCCGGAAATCCTCTTTTAACAGGATGCTTGGCTTCAGGCGTATGTTGCGGTCCAAATCAAACAGGTAACCAGTCGATAGAAAATAGTGGCGACGCGGGGTGGCAATTTCAGTGTTGCTATCCTTGAAAGGAACCAGGCTGGCGGCCGACAACCCGGCATAGTAGCGCTCGGTGTTAAAGAACAGGCCTACCTTCAGGTCGGGCAGTAGCTGTGAAACACGGTTCATGGGTATTGCCGTGTCAGGTATCTCACTCCCCGAATTCAGCCTTGTACCATCCAGAACGTACTGCGAGGCACCTACTGCCACACCCAAAGACAGCGTAGAGTAATGGTCCAGATCAATGCGGGTGGAGGCGTTGCCATACACCGCTGTCTGGCGCTGCACCCCTATCTCATCATTCAGCAGGTGCAGGCCCCAGCCCACGCTCTTTTTGCCGGTAGGTCCGTCTATACTCAGGTTTTGGGTAGTTGGGGCGCCTTCAAAGCCTGTCCACTGGTTTCGGTAGGTTGTGTTAATGTTCAGGATTTGCTTGCTGCCCGCATAGGCCGGGTTTATTACCAGTTCGTTGAAGATGTACTGACTGTACTGCGGTGCCTGCTGCGCAAAGGCAGCCGGAGCAGCCGCTATGGCAAACAGGACCAGTAGTGCTTTGAGTATTTTTACGTGCTTTGCCATCTCCATACTATCTTACTATCGTCACAAATCCTTTGAAAGTCTTATCACTGCCATTGCACATCTTCAGGCGCACTACATAGAAGTAGGTGCCCTCACTCAGGTTATCACCATCCCAGTTGTTCTTGTATGATTTGGACTTATACACTTCGTTGCCCCAGCGGTTCAGGATAATCAGCTCATGCTGAGAATAATTCTGCAGGTTCTGGATTACCCATAGGTCATTGTTGCCGTCGTTGTTCGGCGAGAATACGTTCGGGAACGATATGTCAGGTTTTGCCAGCGACTTCTCAGGTATAATGCTGATCGGCTCGCTGCTACAGCTGCCGTTATTGGCCGATACAGAAATAGAGCCGGTGCTTTCGCCTGGGGTAACAGTAATCTTAGGAGTGCCCTGACCGGATACAATCGTCCAGCCTGCCGGCACTTCCCAGGTATAGGTAATGGCACCGGCAACCGCCTCCGTCTCTACCTCATAAACCAGTCCGTCGCAGGCAGTGCTGCGGTCTTTGATTGATTTTGGCGTAGCTACAGCTATTGCGCTAACCTGCAGCGAAGCCGTCTGGCTGTTGCTGCAGCCACTGGTTGCTGCCACTTCTACTGTACCTGCACTATTACCTGCTGTTACCGTAATCTCTCCTGTTCCCTGACCGGCAGTGATCTCCCAGCCAGCTGGCACCGTCCATACATAAGTGGCAGCATTACTGACAGACGCCACTTTGTAAATAACCGAACGGCCTATACAAGCAGTTTTAGGTCCCTCTACAGCTCCTGGCGCAGCAGGCGCTCCCGCTGCCGGTATAACATTCATCTCTGCTGTACTGCTATTGCCGCAGCTGTTTATTGCTGTTACCTTCACCTTGCCTGTAGCAATAGTTGCCTGTACTTCAATAGAGGCAGTACCTTGTCCTGACAATATGGTCCAGCCTGCAGGAACCTCCCATACAAAAGAATCTGCACCAGCTGTAGTCCCTACGCTGTATGTAGTCGGAATGCCTACGCAGGGGTTCTGTGGGCCAGCAGTGAGCTGAGGAGTAGGCGGCGTTGTCTGTGGGGCTACCGCTATGCTTTTTGTGCTTCCGGTGCCGCAGGCGTTAGCAGCTGTTACTTTTATTTGTCCTGCCTTTGTGCCTGCTGTTACTATAATGCTAATAGTGCCCTGACCGGATACAATCGTCCAGCCTGCCGGCACTTCCCAGGTATAAGAAGCAGCGTTTGGCAGCGCTGTTATGCTGTAGGTGAGGTTCGTTGCGCCCTGGCAGAAGGAAGTTTGTGGTGCGTTGATGGCTGCGATGGCTGCTGGTACGCTTGTTACAGGAGCTACTGCCAGTATGGCACTTTGATTGCTGTCGCCACACCCGTTTACTGCTGTAACCGTGACCTTGCCCGCTGTTGTGCCTGCTTTCACCTCGAGGGCAGTAGAACCCTGCCCGCTCAGGATGGCCCACCCAGCCGGAACGGACCAGGTATAAGAGGCCGCTCCGCTAACAGCTGCTATGCTGTACGTTTGGGTGCTGTTTCCGCATGGGGCCAGAATGCCGCTGATAACCCCTGGCACCGCTGGGGGCAGGGTGGCGACAGTTACATTTTTCTCCAATTTATATTCGCCGCAACCGTTGCCGGCAGTGAGGCTGATGACACCGCCCGTGTTTCCTGCTTTTACCGCTACCTGAGCTGTGCCCTGGCCGGAGACAATAGTCCAGCCTGTTGGAACTGCCCACACAAAGGTGCCGATGCCAGTAGGGTTCAGTACCTGGTAGGTAACGGTAGCACCCACGCAAATGCTGTTGCTTCCTTCAGACAGCTGAAGGTTTGCAGGAGCAGTAGTTACCGGCGTTACAGTTAAGCTCCTTTCGGAGCTTGTGCCACAGGCGCTTACTGCTTTTACTCTGATGCTGCCGCTGCCTGTGCCTACTTTAACCTGAATGCTGGTGGTGCCCTGGCCTGATATGATGCTCCAGCCGGAAGGCACTGTCCACACATATGAGGTGGCGCCGTTTACAGCTGCAATGCTGTAGGTGCCATTTGCATTGTTAACACAGCTGTACTGTTCTCCGGTGATAGGACTGGGAGTAGAGGGTGCAGCCTGTGTGGACTGTACCGTAATAGTGCTTCTGGCGCTGCTTCCGCAATCGTTCATGGCGATTACTGAAACCTCACCGCCATTGCTGCCGGGGTTCACCGTAATCTGGTGAGTACCCTGCCCTGCCGTAATCACCCAGCCGGCTGGTAGCTGCCAGTCATAGTTTAAGGAGTTGGCAACCGGTTCAACGGAATAGATAAGTCCTTTTTCGAGGGCGCAGGTATGCAGAGTCCCTGAAACAGCGCCAAGTGCCGCAGGAACTGCTGTAACGGGTGCTACAGGTAAGGTGACAGCAGGGCTGGTTCCGCAGGCATTTTCCACCTGAATTGATACGTTTCCTGCGCTGCTCCCTACCTGTACGTTGATGCTGTTCGTGCCTTGGCCTGTTAAAATAGCCCAGCCTGCTGGCACCGTCCATCTGTATCCGTCAGGACCTGCCCCAGCCACAGCGGCTACTTCAAAAGTAGCTGTCTTGCCCACGCAGCCTTGTACAGTACCACGTATGGAAGCTGGCGCCGGAGGCGCGGTGCTGTAAACGAGTACATCCAGTGTCTGCGCTTCTCCGGCACCACAAGGGTTGGATGGCTGCACACGTACCTGACCTCCGTTACCGGTGGCGGTAGCTGTAATTGTTGCCGTGCCCTGCCCTGTTAAGATAGTCCAGCCAGCGGGTACTGTCCAGTTATAGTCGGTAGCGTTTGCTGTAGGGGCAACACTGTAAGTGAGTGTTTCTCCGTTACGGCATAAGTTTGCAGGGCCACTGATGGGCCCCGGCTTTGAAGGCGAACCACTGAGAGGTGTTATTTCAAAAGACCTGGCCGGGCCTTCCCCGCAGGTATTACTGGCTGTTACTTTGATGAAGCCTGTGCTTGAACCTGCTTTTACCCGAATGCTGGTAGGGCTGAGCAAAGTATAGCTCCACCCCAGCGGAACACTCCAGTTGTAGCGTGTAGCACCCTCTACCATAGCAATGCTGTAGATGTAGCTTTCGTTCGCGCACACCTCGCTTGGCCCAGTTACCTCCCCTGTCTCTGACAGAAGCACACAGAAACTGAGGTTAGCATTGTTGTTACTCCGTATTTCATCAATTCCGTAGCCAGATACATCAGCCCTCAAATAGCCAGAGCCTGCTACATTGAGCCTAGCGGTGATAGTAAGCGTGGCTTCTTCTTTGTAGTTCAGGATTCCTACTGTCCAGACTCCGTTGTTGAAAGTGGCGTTAGTCCTGGAAGATGTGTAACTCAGGAGTTCGCCTGTAAACTGGATGCCAGACACAGTGACTCCGTTCTCATTCACTGGGCCATTGTTCCTGATCCGGATGGTGTAGGTAATTATTTCCCCGAAATCATACGTGTTTACTCCTTTGGTACCTGGCGTCTTGCTCAGGCTTATCCCTAAATCCGCAGGAAAGCTTAAAACATTGTTTGTTAACCTGATCTCACCCTGTGGAGAGATCAGGCGGCCCTGTAGTTGTGCGCCGTCATTCAACGTGATGTTACTTCCGGAGAAGATGTTTCCGATAGCAGAAGTGCCCCTGCTAACAATTACCTCGTCCCCTACAACCCAGAAGATGTTGATGCTACCTGCACCATTCAGCATTTCATACTCTGCCTTTCTAACCCGGAACCTTCCAGAAACCTGAATAATGAACACAGGGTTTTCCTGGCCTTGTCCGTTAAAAGTAAGCTTTCCATCGATTTCGGCATTCCCGTCAAAGCGGTACACGCCAGGTGTCAGGGTCTTGCCTCCAAGGTTTCCGTCGGTCAGCACCACAGTTGGAACCAAGGTGGTCAATAAAGTCTGTGTTACAATAGCCTCCGTTATGGCCAGTTTTGCGTAGGCATCCTGCTCATGCCGCTCGCGTCTGATTTCTCCCGGTGGGAAACCCACTATCGGGCCATCAGAAGTGCCGACGCTTGCGCTCACAACAGTGGCACCCTCATTCACAACTTTTTGTGATGCAAGCGCACTGAACTCGTAGACGGTACCCAGCGTAGGGGCAGTCTGAGCAAAAGCAGCAAAAGAGAATATACAAAAGCCAATCAGCAGGAATATGACTTTTTCTAAAAAGCTTCTCATTAAGTCTTGTGGTAAACGTTTTTTCTAAATAATTCCTTTTTACAAATGTCTGTTAATGTTGCGCTTTTGTATTTTGTATAATATCAACTGCTTGTGTTAATGGGGAATGATAGTCAGGTGCAATTAGTTACAACTGGTTTATTAAATATTTACATAAAAAAGCTGTTTATGTCCTTTGTTGACTATTTTGCCTTTTGATACTGCTAAATATCTAAAAACAAGAGTACAAAACAAGTTGTACTCCAGAATTTTACTTTTCTAGGTGAGTAAATACTATGCAATAATAGTGATAAATAAATATACTTGCTTGATATTCCTAAATCTTGTGTGAAAAAAAAGAATAAATTACGATGGGACAATGGTACTTAAGGGAGATTACGCTTGTGTATAAGAAGGAGAGCTTACCTTAACCTGTTAAAAAGGGACTCAGCAAGGATAAAACAATTCACAAAAAAGCCGCAGGGCACCTCCGGTTAGAGGTGCCCTGCGGCTAAGTCTTATAAAAACTTTTTAGGCCTGTCCTATGACTACCACACCCATTGCGGGCAGATGATGCGGCGGTTATTCAACAGTTTAAATCCTATGACCACTTCATGCGTGCCTGCGCTTACCCTGCTCAGGCTGGTAGTGGTGTAGTCATAAGAATAGGAGACATCCAGCAAGGGGCTAACGTAAACACCTACCATGCCTACCAAGGCATCATTATGGCGATAAGATGCTCCCACCCAAAACCGCTCGTCATACAGCACGCGCAAACTGGCGTCAACAGAAAGGGGGCTTGGGGCAGCCATTTTTAGCATTACCGACGGAATGACATCAATGCGCTCCAGGGGCTCGAAACGGTAGCTCCCTGTTAGGAAGTAATGCCGTTGCAGGTCAAGCGCAGGATTGCTACTGCCTTCTGGTTGAAATGAACCGGTATTTTCCAGCAGTTGTGCCCCTGATACGCCTACAGAAAAGTTTCGGGAGTATATCCAAAGGCCGAGGTTCAAGTCAAATACATTGTTGTTAATGTTGCCTCCGCCAATCAAGGGATCGTTTGGGTTCGTGAACTGCAGCTCAGAGGTATTAATGGAGTTTCGTATCACACCTGCCGCTGCACCCGCTGATACATTGATAGAGGTGGTAATGGGCAAGTGGTAGGCATAGGAAAAGCTTACGCCTGTTCTGCGGAGCGGCCCTGTTTCATCTGTATGAAACGATGCTCCTATGCCATGGTGTGCCAGAGCCCGGTGGTACTTGTTGCCGGCGGCTCCTTTGTTGAGCGGTGTGTGCGCTGTAACGTAATAGGTAACCGGAGCGCCATCCAGGCCAACCCACTGCCGCCTGTTGCTGACCCTTACATCTGCATAATCCTCAATGCCTGTAATAGCAGGGTTCAGCAGGAAGTTGTTGAGCATGTATTGGCTGTACTGTGGGCGCTGCTGTCCAAAACCCTGTGTGGCCAGCGCTATAAAAACGAGTATCAATAAAATCGGCTTCTTCATTAGCTAGCGGATAATGGTCACATGCCCGGAAATAGGTTTTTCGGCGCTGTTGAGGTAAATCATGTAGTAGTAAGTCGCCACTGGCAGCGCTTCTCCTTTAAAGGTTCCGTTCCATGGCTCGTTATAGCCACCGGTGGTGCTGAACACTAGGTTGCCCCATCGGTTGAACACCTCCACCCGCATGTCCGGGTACTCTTCGTGGTTTTCAATCTCCCAGACTTCGTTCACGTTGTCGTTGTTCGGCGTGAAGGCATTTGGTACGGTGATGGCCGGTATCACGGTCACAGTCACTTCGTCGGTGGCGGTGCAGCCTTCCGCAGTTGTAATGGTAAGGGTATAGGTGGTAGTCTCCATTGGAGAGGCAACCGGACGGGCTATGTCCGGGTTGTTCAGGCTTTCAGACGGTTCCCATCTGTAAGTTACTCCTCCGCTACCGCGCAGCTCTGCCGTTCTGCCTTGTATAATGGTTACATCAGGCCCGGCATCGGCCACAGGTGGCACAATGGTTACTGTTACTTCTGTGCGGGCAGCGCTGGTGCAATTATCGGCATTGAGGGCCTGCACATAGTAGGTGGTGTTCTGCTGCAGGTTTGGCGTAGCGAAAACCGGCCCCACAAACACAGGAGAGCCTCCGGCAGGAGCAAGGTACCACTCAATGGTATTGCCATTTGCGTTGGCTACTTCTAAAGTGGCAGAACCATTAGGGCAGGCAGTGGCGTTCGTTACTGTAAGCACCGGGTTTGCAGGAAGCGGCGTAACTGTAATTTCAATTGGCTCTGATGCCCTGGAGCATCCCTCTGAACTTACCACCCGCCTGAACCAGGTATTCTGGCTAAGTGTAGGTGAGGTATAGTTTATGCCGTTGTTCGTACCAGCGGCTGGATTGAACCCGGCATCCGGACCGCTGGTGCTGCTCTCCCACAGGTAGGTATAAGTACCTATACCGCCTGTTGGCGTGCTGCCGCGGAACTCAACCGTTGACTGCTCTGCACACACCGTAGGCTGCGTAGCCGTAATGGTGTTGTTCAGGATGCCTTCGTTAACCTTTATGGTAACTACATCGCTTGTACTAGGCGTACAGTCTCCCGCCCTGACTACCCTTCTGTAATAGGTGGTTGCGGAAATGTTGCCCGGTGTGTAGCTCTGGCCAGTATTGGTGCCTGCTGCAGGAGTAAACCCATTGGTTGGGCTTGTCGTGCTGCTTTCCCACAGGTAGGTATACCTGCCGTTACCACCGGTCGGGGCAGAGCCATTCAGTACCTGTGGCGCAGTGCCGGTGCATACTTCCTGATTCTCGCTGATGGTGTTGTTTGTAATGGCTGGGAAAACGGTGATAGTTATTGGCTCCGAATAGGACGTGCAGCCACCTGAAGTTACCGCACGCCTGATCCAGGTTTGTTTCTGTGTTAATGCACCTGCCGGAATGGTGTAGTTCTCACCGTTGTTAGTGCCAGGCGCACTCACAAATCCTTCGGCAGGGCCTACGGTGCTGATTTCCCACATATATATGTAAGGGGCACCTCCTCCGCCTGTAGGACGGGAACCTGTCAGCGGTGCTGGTGTGTCACCTTCGCAGATTTCTTGTGCCGGGCTTATGGTGTTGGCACTGGCTGGCACTGGGTCAACGGCAATAACGGCGACCACATTGCTTGTGTCTGCGGAGCAACTGCCGGAGAATACCAGCCGCCTGAACCAGGTATTGCTGCTGACGGGCGCTGTTGGCGTATAGTTAATGTTGTTGTTAACACCAGGAGCCGCTGTAAAGCCAGCCGAAGGGCCTGTGGTGCTAAGTTCCCAGGTATAGCTGTACGGTACGCTGGTGTCGCCGCCTGATGGCGTGCTGCCGGTGAGTTGAGCCGGAACTTCTCCCTTACAAAGGCTCTGGATTTCCTC
Source organism: Pontibacter toksunensis (assembly GCF_042686245.1). Classification (NCBI taxonomy): domain Bacteria; kingdom Pseudomonadati; phylum Bacteroidota; class Cytophagia; order Cytophagales; family Hymenobacteraceae; genus Pontibacter; species Pontibacter toksunensis. The sequence continues at coordinate 20,214 of NZ_JBHUOX010000021.1, forward strand.
ATCATCAACGGCAATTGTGTTGTTCGTTACCCTTGGCTCTACGTTAATGGCGACTGGTGCTCTTGGGCCAACACACTGTATTCCGTTTGCCGTGTCTACTGCAGCCACATAATAAGTGATGTCGGCAGTAAGTGAAGGTGTTGTGAAAGACGGGCCCACTGCGAGTGGAGTGGCTGCCGGAAGGTCGGAGTCAAACCAAACAAATAAGGGGCCCCCACCCGATGGCGTCAGGGTAACTGTTTCGCCGATACAGGCTGTGCCCGGTGCCTGTATCGTCGGTGTGGCAGGTTGCTGCAGGATAACCACTTCCTGCGTTGGCGCAGGCTGCCCCTGGTAAATCTGATTTGAGGAACCGCACTCATTTACCGCTTCCACCGAGACGGTATAGGTGCCGGGCGTGGTAAAGTCGTATTGGAAGTTAAAAGTTTCCGAATTAAATGTCTGTGTGGTGCTGGTAGGGCCTGTAATCTTAATGGTAACTGTCACATTCTCTCCCAGGTTCTTGTCTACAAACAAGCCACCTGCTCCGCCACCGCCTCCGCCAGGGCCGCTGCTACTGTAGTCTATGGTGGTAGGTCCGCAGGAGGTAACGCTGGATGGAACCTGCACCTGTGGCCAGCCCACTACAATGCTTTGTGAGGTGGTGTCGGTGCCGCAACCGTTCTCCACCACCAGTTCTATCTGATAAACACCAGACACATCGAAGATGAAAACAGGGTCAGGAGAAGTTAACGTGCCGGATTCCAACGTATAGCCCTGATCTGGCTGCACCGCCCATTTATAAGACAAATTGCCGCCCGAAGAACTATCAGTCGGAGTTACACGAACAGGCACGCAGGGTGGGACCTGTGTTTCCTCTACCCGCTCCTTATTATCGAGTGTGAAGTCAGCTTTTGGCTCTTTGTTATAGTTGAAATCTTGGGTAAACACTGCCTCGCAGCCGTTGCTGCTCACAGCGCGAACGCTGATAGGGTATGTCCCAATGGTATCGAATGGGGTTGGTTTCTTGAGCGGAAACTGGTTTGGTAAATACTCTGTTTCGCCTGCTCCATCGCCCCAATCTACATAGTAGCGGGCAATGTTGCCTAAGTATGGCTCTGCTGTGGTGTTTGTTAAGGTAGCGTAAATAGCTGTATCTGCAGGCTCAACGGAATCAGGTAAACACACCTGAAATTCATTGGCCTCTGTAAAGGAAATCTCCGGCTCCTGTTTTACAGTGATGGATTGCGAGAGAGTATCAGAGGAGCATCCCTGTGGGTTCACCCCGTATACCTGCACGCCAAATGCTTCCGTGCCTACTCCAAAAGACTCAAAAGTTCGTGTTACAGTACCGGATCCCCGTACAGATTCTGTATCACCTTCCCCAAAAGTCCAGACATAAATAACATCTTCGGTTGCGTTTGTGACGCCAAAGGTGAGTTCAGTGCCGGAGCAGATACTACCCCCCGGATTAATACTAAAGGTAGGTCGTGAGGGCTTCGGGTCAACAGTAACCTCGAACTGTCCGGACGTAACAGTGGTCTGGCAGCTTGCCCCAGTGGCTTCTACTGTATAAGTACCGCCAACATTTGTTTCATATGTCTGAGCTGTGGCTCCGGTGATGGCTTGCCCGTTGAGGTACCATTGATAGCCTGAAGGAGTGAAGTTATTTCCAGGTCTGGCCGTTAGTTCAATCGTTTCTCCCTGGCAAATATTAGGAGACTGTGCCGATACAATAGATACGGTACAGGCAATATTGGTTTGAGCGTAAGATTGCCCCACAAACAGAAAGCACAGCAGCAGCCAACAGATGTAAAAGTGCTTTTGTATAAGAAAGTACATTAGATCGGAGTTAAGGGTGAACTATAGGCCTAGTTTGTTTTACAGTAACGTTGTGGTAGCAATATATTAATAAGTTCATTAGTAAGTAGCTTAACTCCAATCATGAACCAAGTGGGTAAGAGCCAAGGTAAAGGGACTGGGAGCCCGGCCTACAGAAAGAAAACCGACAGTTAGGGGCGAATCCACCCAATACCTCTATTGCTAAAAGCTGAAAAAGGTTACATAGCAACTTGTTATTTTATTAACAAATATCTAACGTGCTAGATGCTTGTAAATTGCATTGGAATTCTGTGTAAAAAAGAATCTTCTTATCTTCTAAAATTGCAGCAGCGCCTTCAGGTATAAGTTTGCTTTAAGCTGAGGCAAATTGCTTTTGCACTGTTTGAAATAAAGGCAATAAGAGGGCATTAACACTAGAAGAGGGCATTAACACTAGTTCCTTATCAAGCTCCTTTTAATAGGCAGTGTTCTAACATAGGCCGCAACTTACAGGGTATCTTCTAAAGTAAAACAATTACAGTTAAAGGCCATTTTTGTTCTGTATAGTTTTTTGTTTATACAACGGCTACCTGCGGTACTATAGCTCCATATGCAACCTCTGGTGCGACCGCTGTGGGTATTTTGGCAGCTAGGTAAGAAGAGAGGCTAACTGGCTAAGTTAGGATGCTTTGACGCCAGAGGTGCGGCATATAGAGCAGGTGATTCATGCTGCTGGTATAACAGGGGTTACAATTGATATTTCAGGCCTGCTCTGTCAGGCTTTCAATGCCAGAGAAGTAAGTTCATTCATTATGGTGGCTCAATATGTAGATTGGATAAGTGTTCAAAATAGTTAGTGAGTGTACTTGAGGACAAGGTGAATAGCATGAGTAAATGTAAACTTAACACGTAAATAATGGTTGCGTTACATCTCAATAATACACAATGATTACAACAGAAGTACAGTACCGTGCTGTTGCCTCACGCATAGAACAGTTAAAAGACGCCCCGTCCGGATCGGAACCAGCGAATGAGTTAAAGGTTTTAATGAAGTTGATAGTGGATTTTGAAAGCGGCAGGAGGCAACTCACCTGGTCCGGTAAAAATGAACTGAGCATCAAACCTTTCCGTATATAATTTGGCCAAAGTATACGCTATTGCACCTATAGGAAAAGTAACGACACTTAAAAAGTAGCATCCCAAATGCAACAGGTTGTTGCATTTGGGATGTGTCATGTAGCCCGCTTTCCTGGTATAGAATACATTTTTCCCTTTAACTTAAAGTAGCCTGAGTGTTCTGGTTATTTAAACCTGCATGCACCCATGACGGGAAGTACAGCCTTTAGATCAGACAGGTTAAAGAAGTGGAAAGGACAGCGAACAGCAGCACCTGCTTATACTTAAAGCAGGTGCTGCTAGTCATTTTGTTGGCTTTTGCCGAGTGGGGAAGCCAGGGTTGTTGTAGCCGTGTCAGGGGAAAGTCCTTTGGCTGTTTTCTTATCTGCTATTGCTAAGCACGGTGTGCTGTGGGAGTTACGCAGGAACTTTTACTTTAGCCTGATCACAGTGGTACTGCCGTCTCTGGTGCCTTTTTATAAGCTTATTATCAAAATTTAAAAGGTGTGTCTGCTTTGCCACCTGATGCATCGTCAGGGAAAAGAATCAGGCAGCTGAACAAGATTGCTTTCTGTCTGTGGCCAGGTTCATCAGATAGCTGATATGGTCATGGGACAAAGGCTTTGTCAGGAAACCCTTTACGATGGGGCAGTGCAGTACCTTGTCGCTGTCCAGGAAGCTTTCTGACGTGGTCAGCAGCACAACGGTGGGCGTGTTAAACTCAGTGGTGTCTTGGAGCTGTTGTAGCGCCTCCAAAAACGAGAAGCCGTCCATCACCGGCATGTTCACATCGAGCAGAATAAAGTCCAGTGCCTCGTTTGCCACCAACTCCAGTGCCTCATGGCCATTGCCAGCCTCAAAAAGTTGCACGGCCGCATTGGCTTGTCGAAGTGTTCGTGCACTTAAGAAGTTGTTTGTCTGGTCATCGTCTACGAGCAACACTTTCCCTAACTCTTGCATGGTCTTGTTTTATTAAAGTTGAATCTCAACCTAAGCCTTATACTGTATTTGCTGCTATTTTGTTATAGTTAATATATATTTAGTCATAAAACAAAAAATGTTAAGGATTATTGTGTGTAGAGGCAGGAAATTCTGGTGAAGGGAAGTAATAAAAAAGCTTTAATAGTACCTGTGTATACTTAGTAGCCCTGCGCCCTGAGTGCGTACTTCAGCAACAAATAGGAGTGAATTCAGGAATTTTTGTGTGAATTGCCTGAGGAAAAACGTGAGACCTGAAGGCTTTATACTGCTCCTTCTGTGATTAAGCCAATAAGGTAATCTACATCTTCTTCTTTAAGTGGTTTTGTCAGGTAGCCTTTCACCATTGAGTACTGCTTCGCCTTTTCCCTGTCCAGGCGGTTTGTGGAGGAGGTAAGCATAACAACGGCAGGGATAGCGATGGCATTGCTTTCCTTTAGCTGTTTGAGGGCGTCCAGAAACTCAAAGCCATTCATGGCAGGCATGTTGATATCAAGGAGGATGATGTGAAATGTCTCTCTTGCCACCAGTTCCAGTGCTTCATCCGCGTCTGTTGACACAAGCACCTGCCGGGCAATATTCATCCTGCGCATAACAGTCGCACCGAGGAAGTTACTTACCTCATCATCGTCCACAAAAAGAATGGAGCCTAGTTTTGCCATAACATGGTGTGAAATACCTGACTTGTAAGATAGATGAAGGCGCAAATGTAGAAAGGATACGGCTCAGTGCAATGCCTGCGCAAGAAAAGGCAAAAATTATAAGACATTTTGACCTTCATCAAGCCCGGATTGTCTCCAGCAGCCAGTCCATTGCCTCTACTCTGTCTGCGTAATTCCTGAAATCAATGGGCAGGTTTAGCTCCTGCTTCAACTCCTTTGCGACTTTCGCGGATTTCTCCTCCCGTTTTGTGTCTTCTGTCCCAACCCGGGCTATTTTCTTCAGTCTTGTGCTCATAAGGGCTTGGGAGAACTTTAGGGTAGTGGCTTTGTAAGCCTCGTCCTCTACCTCCACCACAGACTTACTGGAGTCCAGCAAAAGGTATTTTATATCATAGCCTTTAATGCTTTCAACAATAAGATCCAGGCAGTAGGCCACTTGCGATAAAGAGAATTCACGTATGTCCGGCATGCTGGTAGCCAACACATCCGTTGCAGGGTTATAGTCAAGCGTTATGATGCCGCTGTAGATAAGCATTTTTTTAAAAAGATAAGGGCGAAGCAGTGCTGAATGTTCCCGGTATTCGGGAGTTGCAAGATGCAACAGCCCCGCCCGGGCCTTTAGTTCAATAGAGAAGGAGGCGCCGGAAATTACTCGGCCAAACCCATTCTCTCCACCATATAGGCTTCGAGTTCCTCCCGTGTCTCAAAGGCGACTTCTATGCCTTCAGAATCGTTGCTGACTGTCCGCTGCACGAGCGGGTAGTTGAGGTCATGCAGCCTCCAGTTTAAAAGCCTGCCGGCTATAAAACCATAGCCACCATCCTTTACTATGGCGAAGCACTCTGTCGAGTACCTAATGCCCTGTGGGTCTATCTGTGCCACGTTGTTGTTTGATATTAAGTTTGTTGTCGTGTTTGTCTTTTTGCTCCTGCCTAACAGGATACTTTCCTATGCCGGAGAAGGTTCTAAGTAGCGCTCTGGCTGTTATCTATGCCTCTCTTGCTGGAAGAAGCTTGTCTGTTCTGTTATATTAGGTATATGTGCTATCGAAATTAGTAAAACTTAAGCTTATTAGCAAAATTCTCTTCCAGCCTGATGTTCACCAAACCTGCGGACGGGCAGTGAAAAAGGCTGATGAATACGTTCGCCTGCTGTTCTGAAGCTTAAAAAGACGTCAGGGTTAAGGGGCCACATTTATTTGCACGTTTTCTCTGTGCTCATTTTTTTCTAGTTCAACATGCATGCCTCCGACTATAGGCTCATTATCGCCCATTCCGACTGCATAAATATAGTAGTGCCCTTTGTTCAAATCCTTAAAGTGAAAATTTCCCTCCTGGTCTGTAGCACTGCTTGCATCATACCTGGAAATATCAGTTCCGGGGGATGAGTCAGCGCCATACTTGATATAAAACATTGCTTGCTTTAAAGAACTATCTCCATAAATTGCTGAGCCTTTTATTTCACCTTTCCCGCCTATACCTTCCTTCTCACAGCCAATTAAGCCCGTAAGTAGAAGTATAACAAGAATGAATACAGTAAATAGATGAGTTCTTTTCATATTTAAGCTCTGGTAAAATAAGGAGCTTATATATATTAATATTTATATATAATGAAAAAATTATTTTCTTCAGCTGCTGATGTTTTTCTCTATAAAAACAGGTGATGGCCCTGGAGATACAAGCAGTTTGACAGGACAAAGTATGTGGTAAGGTTCATCATGTGCAGCGCCCACCGTGCCTATGGTGCTAACCCCTGTTTTCATGCGCCGAGTCATGCTAAACAAGCCAGCAGTTCCACATCAGTGTTCAAAAATTGCTTTCTGCTTCACGCAGCAGCGATAGGTTGCACCGCTACTTCATTGCAGCCTGCCGGGGCTGTGGCTCCGTTTCTTTGTTCTGCTTCTTCTGGAAGAGAGGCACTTTCCTCCACACCTCTAGCCTGACAAAGGTGTCCTGCAGTAATGGGTTGTTTGTAGTAACGGTGGCTGATGCGTTCAGAAAAACGTTTCTGGGCTTACCACTGCCCGTTAACTTTGCAAACAACGCCCTGAAAACTTCTCCCACGCCCAGGCTAAGGGGTACTTTAACAACATTGCTTCCCCGCGGCACATGATAGGTGCGGTTGACAGTGCCACAAACGTCCAGCAGGTTTTCTACGCAGGCGTCGTATGTAAGGTCGCTCACTATGAGCTTTTCCACGTTCAGGTTCCTGACCAGTATTAATCCCTGCAGCACGATGCCCTTTGTGAAGCTTACTCCCTGCAGCTTCACTTTGGTTAGTTCTGCTACCGGAGTTTCGGGCGTTTGCAGTTTGAGCGTATTCTGAAATGTGGTGCGCTGCTCGGCCAGGTTCTCCACCTGGTACACGAGTGTAATGGTTTCTTTCAACTCTAAGCTGTCCTGGTCCTGGTTCTGGCGTTGTTGCAGAAACTCCTGCCACAGCCCGTAGTTCACTGCCAGTGTGACCCATGCCGATTGTGTGCCTTCGGCAGGAAGAACTTTGCCAATGCTTTCCCTGCTTATAGCAAAGGTGTCTCCGGCATGGCTTAGCGTTAGCAGTAAGCTGTCTACTTTGAAGGCTACAGGGAGCGGGTTTTTTACGTTGATGTTGATCTTCACCCATGCTGTGTCGTAATGGACGTGCACGTTCAGCGTATCGACGCTGGTTATTTGCGGGACAAGTTGCTTACCGCCCATTCCTTTTCCCATCTCAAGTTCTCCGGTAAACGCAACGTTCAGTTTGGTGGAGCCTATCATGTCGTTGCTGCTCATCAGTTCGGCCGTTGCCTGTAACTCATAATTCCAGTCCATGCTGCCCTTGAGCGCCTTGTTAATAAGCTGATTTACATCTTCTGCGGAAAGATGGAGCGGTACCTCCACTATTGTGTCTTCACTACTGATTCCTATAGGTTCCTGCGTGTGTCCTGTCATAGTTAAATCCTCTCCCAACTGCAGGGTATAGTCAAGGTTGCGAATGCTAAGGCTGGGCAGGTTTGTGCTCTGCACCTGGAGCCGTAGGGTAAGGGCGGCACCTTTCTGTGGGCTGAGCTCCCGCACCTCAAGGCCTGCTACCTTTATGCTGGCCTGCCCCTGAACCGGCACTTGTACCTGCCGCTTAAGCCGGATACTTTGCTTTTCTGCACCAGGCAGGTTGTATACCAGGTTAAGCGCAACGTCGAGTGTTGCTTTTTCCTGCCCCTGCACATTTTTCATAAACTGTTCATAGGCACTCTCGTCCACAAGCAGCCGCAGGCTCAACGGCTGGTCTGCTGACTTCTGTAGGATTGTTTCTAAATCCTTTTTCCCGCTGGCGATAATTTTGCCGTTGTGCCGGATAAAGTAGGATGCGCTGTCGATGTAAAAGGGTATAGGGGCTGGATTATGCACCAGCAGTTCTGCCTGCAGCAACGTCTGTTCCTCATCCGAGTCGATTTCGAGCCGTTTTATCCTGCTAATGGACGGAAGGTAACTGGCACGGGAGCCCCCCATCTGGCCCATGGCCAGCATGCCTGCTTTTTCTACTGTTAGCTTAAAACTGTCAAACAGCCGATGGCTGCTTTCTATCTGCGCCTCCACGTGAGCTTCGTAGTTCCACTTATCATCTCCTGACAGTACCTTGTTTATCAAAGCAATGGCATCAGATGTTTTCAGCTGCAGCGGTATCTCCAGTAGTTTATTGCCTTTCTGCAGGTGGAAGGTGGTATCTACCTGTCCGGCTATAGTCAGTGTGTCGCCAACCTGTATGGTATACTGGAAGTTGTTTATGGTCAGGTCCGGCAGGTTGCGGTTAGTGGCATCAACTTTAAGCAGAAACGAATACCCGGAGTCAACGCTGAAGTTGCGTACCACCAAATCCTTCAGTTGCATGGCGGGGGCTTTGGGTACAGCCACTGTAAGGTGCCGGGTGAGTGAAATAGACCTGGGGTTGATCAGGGGCAAGTCGAAGAAGACGTCTGTTTTCACTGCCAAACTGATGCTGTCCTTTTCCTGTTGCTCCTGCAGGTGCTGGCGGTACTTCTCAAAATCCAGCATCATCCGGAAGTCCAGTACTTTGTCTCCCAAGGGCGGCAGGGTCTGAGCAGATGTCATCTGGCCCCAGCCTAGCCTGGTGTTATCTTCTACTATAGTATAGTGTACGCTGTCGATGGCTATAGGCAGTGGAATCCTGTTCTGTACCTTTATGCCAGCTTTCACCTGGGCCGTGTCTTTGGCCAGTTCCAGCCTGATATAGGCAACATCTTCCACTTTGGGGTAATATTTCTTTTTCAGGAAGAAGTATAGCCCTCCCGCAAGGAGCGCCAGTAGTGCTACGGTCAGAATCGTCCATTTAGCTTTTTTGTTCATGAAACCTGCATTGGTCTTGCTTAGCCTTAACGTAAACTCCGGAGCGGCCGTTAATTTTACACTCAAGTTGCATATGTTGCATATACAGCCACTGGTTTGAGGACAGTTGAACAGGGGGAAACGGGAGGGGGAAGTAGTGCAACCGGGAAGGTGGCAGCTGCTCAGATAAAATAACAAGAAAACAGTTAGGGGAAGAGGGGATGTTTTGCCAAAAGATTGCTGCAACCATAGGGGGGGCAGCAAGTGAAAGTGCTCGGAACGGAGGATGGACTTGTTGAAGTACAAGACTTTATAGTTGCGTACTTCACATACAGGGGCAGCCTGAGCAGCCGCACCTGCAGTTTGTGCAGACTAATAACCGTTTGGTGAGGAAGCCTCAGAACCAATCAACTCACAGGAGCCTCATGGCCATGGCAGGAGGGCAAAAAGTAATTGCTCTGCTTTTGTATGGCAACGGCAGCGAGCAGGTTATTCCCCTGTTAACCAGGCAATGGCAGCTGCTCTGCTGGTGAAGTTCTGAAAGGCAAGCGTAGGCTTTGCTCTCTTGTTCACCTGCTTCACGTAGTTCTCCACCCCGCTCTCCCTGGCGGCGTCCCGGGTGGCAACCCGGACCACCTTTTGCAGGGAGGTTTTCATCAAGTCGCGGGTGAATTGGTTCATCACAACCTGATAGTCCTCATGGCTGACGTCAACAACCGTCTCACTGGAGTCTATCAGGAGCCTTTTGATATTGTACTGCCCTATGGCTCCCACAATAATATTAGAAGCTTCATAAACTCGCATCAGGGCATACTCCTGAACATCAGGGCCATCAACATACAGCATCTCGGTGGAGGCATCGTATTCAAGCCTGATAAAGCCGTTTTCGTATAGAATCACTTTTTACAATATTTGAATTCACTAATATATGTAAAGTTATATACTAAAGCAATACTGGAGGAGGTGCTGAAAAGTGATTTTTTGTATTTTATGCACCAGTTCGCTTTCAAGCAGTATTGTTGTGAGGTGCAAAAGCAAAATAATTTATGCTCTCCGCAGCTAAAAAGTAAGTGCCGGAATGTTACTTTCAATAGCGTTAAGTATATATTTAGTAAATAATATATATATGAAAAGGAATAATATGGTTCCTGTTTCAGCTAAAAGTTTTATTCAGCCAAAAATCAGTACAAGATCTTTTCTGCGGCAGTTGCTGTAGTTGATTGCAGTTTTGTGTTACTCTACGCGTATTTGTTTCCTGTTGCTGTGCAGAATAGTTATGTAACATTGAATATGTTAAACCTATAACTGATAGCCACATGAGTACTGCAGCTACAACTTATCGCCCCAGGCTTCTAAAGAAGATGGGAAAAATCTTTACCATGGTCTCTGCCTCTCCGAAGGTAAACACTGGCATTGAGGAAGGCATGCTAAGCTTCTCCACCACAGACGGAAGTATGGTGGCGTACAGGTCAGGGGCAAACGCATTAAGCGCCGGAGCCGGCATATTTGTTGGTGGTTACTTTGTTGGTGGTGCAGATGACAGTGCACTTTCTGACGAAAGCATGCCCTTCATTAAATACTGATTACTATAGGATGCAGTATAAGCCATAGGCGTGACAGCTTTGGTTAACTGCAACAACTTCTGCCTGACTTGGAGGCTACACTTGCGCCTTTTTCAGCAGCATATTACAATCCTGCTTCAAATACGATTCTGTTCATGCGCACTGCAGGCGCGTGAAGGTAAAAGTGCCTCCATAGCATTTCCAATATAACAATAGCGAGAGCCGGTATACTATCGCCCCTGTATGCCTGCTTTACACCTTACAAAAATTTCTTGTATTGCCGTTTTCTGAAGAAATGCTCCGAGGTTGGGGCTATTTGCGGAAACGACATAAATGACTATTGGTAGTTTTAAAACAAAAAGGCTTGTGAGATATCTCACAAGCCTTTTTGTTTTGAGGTAGTCTAAAAGGGCTCAAATATCGAACACTATCTTCTATTATTTGATTGCTGTTGCTACGTTCTATCGTTCCTGATAGCTTAGAGACTAATCAAAACAACGATACAACTGAGTCTGAATAGTTTCTTTAACTTATCAGCCAAGTGTCCTATCTATTCTCAAAGCTTATATAAACTACAAGTAATTAGTTCTCATCTAAGTTTTCAATTCAACTCGCCTTAACAGTCTATTTAGATTTAGTCTAAATAATTTTGAGAGCTTCTATTTTCGTTCTACATTTGCAACAGTTTAAAACCGTTTTTAATAAGAACAAGCTTTGCATCTGTATATTAAATCTACCAAGGCGATTTCAGTTCTGTTGGCTTTAATCTGTTTTTGCACGACGGCGTGGAGCCAAAACCCGGATAAGGCAAGCGTTTTCGGGAAGGTCAGCTCCTCCTCAGGAGAAGCTTTAACAGGTGTGGCGGTGGTGCTCCAAGATGTAAACATCGGAACGACCACTGACATCAATGGCCGTTTTGAAATGACAGGTATAACACCAGGAAACTATGTGCTGCGCGCCAGCTTCCTGGGCTTCGGGACTCAGGAAAAGGCCGTACAGCTAAAGGCAGCGCAAAACCTGGAGGTAAACATCCTGCTCCGCGAGAAGGCCTTCGAGATGAAAGGCGTGGAGGTGGTGGGGAAAACAGCTATCCGGGAGATTAACGAACAGGCATATGCGGTGACTGCCATCTCCACGAAAGAGCTGCAAAACAGTACCTCTGATGCAAAAGAAGTCCTGAACCGCGTTGCTGGAGTAAGGGTGCTCGAAGAAGGAGGCCTGGGGTCTAATTTAAGTTTCAGCCTGAATGGCTTTTCGGGGGACCAGGTGAAGTTCTTCCTGGATGGCATTCCGATGGATAACTTCGGCTCTTCGCTCACCATGAGTGATATACAAGTGAACACCATCGACAGGATTGAGGTGTACAAAGGCGTGGTGCCGGTATGGTTAGGCACCGATGCTTTGGGTGGTGCGGTCAACATTGTTACAAATAAGAAGAGCAACTTCCTGGACGCTTCCTACTCCCTTGGCTCTTTCAACACACACCGCCTGTCGCTGAACGGAGCTTATACCAACCCCCTGAACGGATTTACTTTCAGAGGGAACGTCAACTACAACTACTCCGATAACAACTACAAAGTGTGGGTTCCCATAAAAGAAGGGAACAACGTGATAGACACAAGGGAGGTGGAGCGGTTTCACGACCGCTATCGCTCCGGCATGGTAAAGCTGGAAACAGGCTGGGTCAACCGGAAGTATGCCGACAATCTTCTTTTCGGAGTCATTGCGTCGGGCAACGACAGGCAGGTGCAGACAGGGGCTACCATGAACAGTGTGTACGGCGGCATTCTTAGAAACAGCCAATCAGTTGTCCCCACGCTTAAATTCAGCAAAGACAATCTTTTTGTAAATGGATTAAATGTCAGCCTCTACAGTGCCTACAACGACACAAAAAGCGAAGTGATTGATACGCTGCGTGGGGTTAGGTATAACTGGCTGGGGGAAGCTACTTATACGCCTGACTCTAACGATGGTGAGTTATCGCGCCGCACTTTCACTACCTTAAACGATACCGACTTCAACAGCCAGTTTAACGCAGGTTACGTCATCAGCCCGAGCCACTCCCTGGCCCTCAACTACTCGCTGTCATACTTTCACAGGGAAGTATTTGACACAGAGAACCCAAACAAAATCGAGAACCAGTACCCGAAATCGCTGAACAAGCAGGTGCTGGGGCTTGCCTACAAATTCGACCCTAGTAAAAAATTTAGCGCCACGCTGTTTGGAAAATTCTATTTTCTGCAAGCAAAGACCAGCAAGGAGTATGACTTTGCATTGGAGACACAGCGTACCGATGCCTTTGAGGCCAAAAAAGAAAATACCGGATATGGCCTGGCAACCTCTTATTTCCTGCTTCCCAGGCTTCAGTTGAAAGCCTCTTACGAGCATACCTACCGCATGCCCTGGGCAGATGAAATATTCGGGGATGGCTTGTTTATTCAGCCAAACCCTGATCTGGGGCCGGAGCAAAGTGACAACCTGAACTTTGGGGCAGCCTATTCCTTTCAACTCCCCCGCGACCACCAGTTTACCCTGGAAAGCAGCCTTATCTACCGGGATTCAAAAGACCTGATTTACCAGGTGGTGCGGGTGGCCAGCCCCGAGACGTACTACGACAACCTGAGCGAAACGCGTACGCTGGGGGTGGAAGGTAGCATGAAGTACCTGTGGCGGGAGATCCTGCGCCTGGGCGGAAGTGCTACTTACCAGCATATCACAGACCAGGCCGATGTGGTGTATAACGAGTCTTATACGAACACGGGCTACCAGCGGAACTATCAGAAGGGCTATCGCCTGCCGAACACACCTTACCTGTTCGCTAACGCCAACGCCGGCTTAACTTTCAAGAATGTTCTGGCAAAGGAATCGGTGTGGAGCCTGAACTACTACTACCATTTTGTAGAGCAGTATTTCCTGAGTTGGGCAGAGCTTGGCACCAGAGACTCCAAAAAAGTTATCCCACAGCAGTCCTCGCATAACCTGGAGCTCTCCCTGAGCCTGAAGGAAGGGAAATACAGCATCGCAGCAGAATGCCGCAACCTGACGGACGCGCGGCTTTACGATAAATTTTACTTACAGAAACCCGGACGGGCCTTTTACCTGAAGCTACGGTACGTCCTTTAATCATTATCAACATTTACTTTATAACACAAGCAAATCATATGTTTTCGATTAAACTAGCAAGACAACTGGCATTGCCAGTCATGAGCCTTTGTGCTACCGTACTATTTACTTCCTGCGACAGCAGTGATGATTCCCCGGCACCTGTTGTGGAAGAGAATCCTTTTGTAGTGTCGCTTGCTATAAAGGGCAGTGATGGCGGCTTCACCTACTATACCGTTCCGTTCGAAGACGTGATGAGTGGGGCTCTTTCTGCCGAGGGGCAGGGAATAGAGCAGCCAGGGTACTATGATTTTACACAGATTGACAACACTATTTACAGCATTGGCGGGTTAAGCGATGTGAATGTGGTAAGCATTTCCCAAAATGCTGCCGGTGAGTTAACCCAGATAGGCAATGTCTCTTTTGCCAACCCCCTCTCCGACATTGTGAAGGCAGATGACAATACGCTGGTGGCTCTGGAAATGGCTCCCAACTCTGACATGGTGAAATTCCACACCATTGATGCGAACACAGTAAAGGTAACCAGTACCAAGCAGCATCCTGTCTCAGACATCACCGAACTTAGCGCTCCGGCCTATTCCGGTATGCGTATCTCTGGCAACCACCTCTTCCTGAGTTATTACATCAGCGATCCTAATACGTTTGCCACCCCTTATACTGATGCCGCCCAGATAGCGGTTTACTCTTACCCAGGGCTGGAGTTCCAGAAGGTAATTGAAGATACCCGCACCGGGCCTGTCGGTGGTTTCAATATTAAATCTGGATTGATCAAAGATGGGAAAGGCGACATCTACGCCCTTTCTCACTCCAATCCGGCAAACGGTTACAGCCAGACCACCAAAGAGGGAGGGATCCTGCGCATCAAGAGTGGTGAGACAGCATTTGACCAGGACTATTTCTTTGATATAGAAGAAATTAACGGAGGTAAGAATATTGCGCACCTGAAGTACTTAGGCAACGGAAAAGCTTTTGCTGAAATTAACACGGCCGATAATGACCAGCAGGAAAGATGGACCGATGGCCCCCTGAGGTCAGCTGTTATTGACCTGTACAATAAAACAGTTACTTACATTGATGGAATACCAGAGCATGCCGGCAATGGCCGCCGCTTAGCAGCTTTGCACCATGAGAATTTTGTTTATCTGCCCGTTCCGGAAGGTAATAGCATCTATGTGTACAAAATAGATGTAGAGAACCACACAGCTACGAAAGGCGCTGAAGTGGAAGCCAACTTTGTGGCAGGACTCTTTAAGCTCTAGTAAAGACATAACACAGTAGCCAGCCTCACTGAGAAAATGTGAAGCTGGTTTTTCCTTCAACATTTCCGCTTCGGGTTAACGATGAAAAGCAAAATGAAAAGCAGCAAAAGTGCCTTCAGGAAAGTCAACGATTGGCTACACCTCTGGTTAGGTCTTGCTTCAGGGGTTGTGGTGTTCATTGTGAGCATCACAGGTTGTTTTTATGCTTTTCAGCAAGAGATAAAAGATGCTATGGAACCCTGGCGCTTTGTGGAGGTACAAAACAAAGCCTTTGTGCCGCCCAGCCAGCTGCTCGATACCGCCCAGGCGTATATGCCCGGCGCAGCACCAACAGGTCTTACGTATAGCAATAAAGAAGGGGCCGCTGCCGTAGGGTTTGAGGGTGAGGAGAACGGCAAACGCACGTTTACAGCTGTTTTCATGAATCCCTATACCGGTGAATTCCTGCAGAAGCAGCAAAGCATAGGGGAAGGTGAATTTGACTTTTTCCGGTTCATAATAGACGGACACCGCGCCCTCTGGCTGCCTTATGAGATTGGACGGCCAATTGTGGGTGTTGCCACGCTCATCTTTGTGGTGCTGCTGGTAACAGGGCTTGTGATGTGGTGGCCTAAGAAATGGAATAAGTCAAACTTAGATAAAAGCTTTAAAGTTAAGTGGAGCGGCAGCTTTAGGCGGGTAAACTATGACCTGCACAATGTAGTGGGCTTCTACAGTTTGGTGCTGGCATTCGTACTGGCAGTTACTGGCCTGGTCTGGAGCTTTGAATGGTTTGCTGATTCGCTCTACTACGTAACGTCTGGCGGACAGGAAATGCCGGAGCACCATCATCCGCATTCCGATGTAACTAAAGCCGGTTTGCTGGCGAACGACACCATCCCGGTATTGGATAAGGCCTGGTACAAAACGCTTGCCCAAGAGCCAGATGCGCAGGGATTTTATATGACACCAGAGCTGCACGATAAAGAAGATGCGATCGAAGTTATAGCTTACCAGGACCACGGTTCATGGTATAACCGAAACGAGTACTATTACGACCAGCATACCCTGGAACGCTACCGCGTTAAGGGAGATAATTATGCAGAAGCCAGCTTGGCTGACCAGTTAGTCATGCTGAATTATGATGTGCACATAGGGGCTGTGTGGGGATTGCCGGGTAAGCTTCTTGCCTTTTTTGTAAGCCTCATCTGTGCCAGCCTGCCTGTCACAGGATTTCTGGTATGGTGGAACAAAAAGAAGAAGCCTAAGAAAAAGGTAAGTTCTGCTGCAGCTTTCCAGAAGAAGGCAACAGCATAAGCGTGTGTAATTCCCTTATAGGAGAAATAGATTTATCTTTAAACAAAAAGAGGGGCTTATTTTAAAATAAGCTCCTCTTTTTGTTTAATATGACTCATCCTGCGTTAATTCTCAACCTGTTTCAGGACAAATCACATTAAAGGAAAAAGCCGATCCACATAAAGCGAAGCGGCTTTTTTTCTTTGTAGACCAAAACACTCAATTATCGAACAATCTCTTCGCTGATTTTTATCGCGCCTGTTTGCTATATAAATAACAGGTTAAGAAAACTATTAGTTTATCCAGCTATAGCTACTTTCTAAGAGCCCGTCACCTAATATATTATGACCGCTAATCCTAACTAACCTTAGTAAAAGCGAGCTAGTTAATAGCTAAGTGCTTTCTACAATACAAGATAGATGACTTTTGGATTCCTTTACCTCATGATATGTATTAAGCTTTTATGGTAGTAGTCGGTATGTTAACTTACCTTACCTTCTTTCTTATTACTTCAACCCAGCCTTTGTATTTGTTTCCTAAGTTGGGCATCTGGAGGCTGTAGAAGTATACGCCTGTTGTTAAGTCTTTCCCCCTCCAATCGTTCCGGTAGTTGGTACTTTTATACACTTCCTGTCCATGATGATTGTAGATGATTAGTTGCTTGCTGCCTTTCACCTTGTCTAATCCTCTGATGTGGAAGGTGTCGTTTAGGCCATCGTTATTGGGTGTGAATATATTAGGAATAAAGAGTTCAAGGCTAATAATCACTAAACTGGCAGATTGCTGGCCGCACCCATTAGAAGCTATTACCGAATACGTGCCGGCTTCTGTAAAGTACCTGACCGCGTCTGTGTTACCATCACTCCAAGTAAAGTGATTTCCATAACTATTTACAGTTACCTTTTCTGAATTGTTGTTAATCACATAGAGCGTATCTTGAGACAGAGAGACAGCAGGAGGATTAGCTCCTGGTAAACAAGGCTCTTTATAGAAGTACGATTGTATAAAGTTTGGAAGACCTTGCCACGTCATGTTACCCCCAAGGCTAAGGCCATCCTGCTCAAAATTACAAGCTTTGCCCAACAGCGTTGGCGCATGGATAACATCAAGATATTCATTCTCCCCGCATCTGGCAGTTCTGCCGCCCATGTATATCTTACCATCTGAGGCTAGCTGAAGCATACCAAAATTGTCCGCACCTTGGGCAATGACCTTTTCTGAATTTGTTATCGCAGTTACATTCCAGTTTGTTAGATCATATTGTTTCAGAACACTGGCTCCTGGAGAGCAGGAGCCTAATCTGGAAGATATGTAGAGTAGCTGACTGTTTGGCGAAAATTCTAAACCTTCGGTATTGCTCTCATACTTTAGCTGAATATTATTATTAAGTTGCCCTGTTTTGTTATTGAAATGAAACAACTTTACTGTTTGGCTCTCCAAGCCATTGGCAATGGCTACTTTAGTTCCGTCTGGGCTGAACTTTGCCTGCCCATAATCCAAACCTCCTGTAACTGTACCCGCTTTAGAAACGACCGGCTCATGGTTGATGCCTTTTTCATCTACCAGATAAGTGTAAACCTCATTAGTTAAAGAGCCTTGAACCAACACCCATACACGCTTTTTGTCTGCATGCAACACAGCGGTTATTTTTACTAGTAGTTTATGACTGCCTAGGTTATTATTTTTTGAACTTACCTCACCAGAAGGGTTAGAGGTGAAGTCAACTTCATGATAAAGTACTTTGTGACCCCAAAAATCATCGCTGATTGTGAAGATGTAGTACTGTGTGCTTGAGCCTGGTTTTGGTACAATGATGACCTGCTGGCTAATGTTTCCATCATGAGCATCTAATCCGGTTCCGTTTGCCATTATTTCATGCTGGGCAGTCCATACCCGCCTTCCGTCAGTGTAAAAGAGCAAGTTACCTTCTTCATCACAGATAGTAGCAGTAGCATTTACCTGTATAGCAGATGTATGTATGGGAACCGGGGGAGTTTGATTAAAATCTATACCACCATTATACCCGAAAGCCCATACATTTGCTTTTCTTGATTGTGCAAAACATACATGTTGAATGCCTAAAAAGAGTACAAAGAATAAAATTGGATGGTATCCTGATATTCGCGCCTTCACTTACAAAATGATAAAAGAATAAATTTTGTTTAAATATGCTACAAAGCATATGAATCCACAAATTTTCTCTTTCCCTAAAAGTCTTCTATTGTCATTATTTTATGGAGTAACCAAACCCAAAAGTCGGACTAGTGTAGCGTAAAATTGATATTTGCTTTGATGTTCTCAGCATTCAGATGCAAATTAGTTTGGGAATGGCCATCACTATCTGTCCAAGATTATTTTCTCATTTCTGCCGTCAACGTTCTCAAAGTGCAAGCTTTCTTCTCTAGTTGCCGCAAGTGTTCATGAGTTGATGGGCGAACAGAAAAAGCTCATTTTAGGCATCATATAGAGCTAAAAACAAAAGGCCGATCAGCAATTCTGCTAATCGGCCTTTTCTGAGGTAGCGGGGACAGGACTCGAACCTGTGACCTTTGGGTTATGAGCCCAACGAGCTACCAACTGCTCCACCCCGCACTGTTATGATGATGCAAAAGTATAGTATAAAAGTTTACCATGCAAGAGATACTTACCGAAAACATCAAAAAATGTTGCCTGAGGCTAAAATTTACTTGTTACCCCAAAATGTATCTTTGAATATTTCAACGAAAGTGGCTGCTGCTCTGATTTCCCCAAAGAGTATACTAGTTGGAAAATACCTGCCCCTGTGCTGAAGCTGATACCACCCCCTACTCCAAATGGCATGTCGCTGGCCGCGGACTGTTCGAGGTCGCTGCGGTAGTAGCCCTGGTCGTAAAACAGCAGCACGTAAGAGTCGGCGGCGGTGAAGAGGCGGTACTCCAGTGTGCTGACAGCATAAGAGGAGGCGTAGAAAAAATAATCGTCGAAGCCGCGCAAAGAGGAGAGGCCTCCGATGCGGTACATGTCGTTGAGGAAGATCTGGTCGTTGAGCAGGGCCTGCCCCTGCAGGCGCCCGAGCAGGGCACTGTTCGCGCCCAACCGGAAGAAATTCTCTAGGCGCAGTGCCAGCCCGAGCTGTGTTGTTTTTGTGTCCAACGTATCGTAGAAGCTTTTCTCCAAGCCGGGGTTGCGCAGCAGTTTCTTAGCACCTGCTGATAGCTGCATCTCCACCAAACGGCCCCGTCTCGGGAAATAAAAGTCATCCAGGTTGTTCCAGAGGTAGTTCAGTCCGTAGGTCGTGGTCTGTGCATCTGCCAAATCGAACTTCTGCAGGCTTTGCAGGTTAGCATTAGAAAGAATACGCGAATTGCGCCACTCCGTGAATACACTGAACTTACCATACTTCAGGGTATAATAAGAAAGTTGCATACGGGGCTGCACCGTAATAAACGAAGAGTCCTGCTTGAGTAGGTTGAATTTGGCGCCCACCTCGAACGGTGTACCCAGCAGGTTCGGGTGCAGGTATTCGCCATTTAGGATAACAGAGCCTTTGTTTACCCGCCGCCACTGCAGCCCCAGCTGCTTGCCAGAGCCTTTTATGTTCCGGATGTTCAGGTTCGCCTCGCCCGTAATCAGCAGCTTGTCTTTCCGGGCCGGGTCTGGCAGAAAACCCACCACGCCATCGATTTGATTTGCCTGCCTGTCGTCTATAAAATAATGGACCTGTGCCTTATCCCGGGCGAAGCGCACCTGTGGTGGCCTTGTTACTTTTATGTAAGGTAGCGCGGACAGCATACGCTGCGAGGCGTTGATCTGGTCCTGGTTGTAAGGCTGCCCCGGCAGCAACTGCAGGTAACGCATCAGGAATTTCGGTTGCGTGCGGGTGTCGCCTACTATCTGCAGCGAATCATAGGTAACCACAAAAGCTTTCTCCACCATCAGCGCTGCCTCTATTTTGTTGCCCTCAATACGGATGGAATCGAGCCAGACAGAGGCAAAGGGATAGCCGCTGCGTTCGGCATAATCGAGGATGCGCTGCTGCAGTTTTACATATTCGGCCGGTTTAAATGGAACTTCATGGTAGAACTTTTCCCGAAAACCTGACTCTACCAGAATTCCTTCGCTCAGGTTGCCGTTGCGCAGCTGTGCCCACTCATACAGTTGCCCTACATAGAGTTTCACGTGAAGCGTATCGTTTCGGAGGTAAGCAGTATCGGCAGAAGCCATGAGGTAGGCATCCTGCTGCAGCCGGTACACCAGCGCCTTCAATTCTTTGTGAGCTTCTGCGGAGTCGGGGAGGACGTTGCGGTAATTGTAACGCCGCAGCACCTGCCTCCCTTGATCTTCCGTGGCTTTCACAGACAAACTTACTTTAGGAAGCGCCTTTTCAGGCTGCAGTTTCTGTGGTTGAGGCTGTTCTTTTAACTGCTCTTTCGGGGGCGCCTGCTCGCTCTGGGCCTGCGCCAACGGCAGCCACAGCAGAAAGCAGAAGAGAAAGGCAGCTATTTTGTACATTTGCAGTTTGAACTGTTAAATGGCTGGATTGTTAGATGGTTAAACTATTGTGCGCTTATGTGTACCTGATAAATGCCTGTTGATGCTGCAGAAGACACCTGCTGGACCTTTCTCAAAGCTAAAAACCCCTTGAACAATACAGCAATTTAACCATTCAACAATCTAACAATCAAACTTTGTCCGGAATATACCTTCACATCCCGTTTTGCAAGCAGGCCTGCCATTACTGTGACTTCCACTTCAGCACCTCGATGGGGCTAAAGGAGCAGACTGTGCAAGCCATTGCACGCGAACTGGAACTACGGCAGAATTACCTGCAGGGGCAACCGGTGCACACCATCTACTTTGGCGGCGGCACTCCTTCGCTGCTTAACCAGCAGGAACTCCAACTGTTGTTGGCAACAATAAAGCAGTTGTTTATAGTTTCGGAGGATGCTGAAATAACGCTGGAGGCGAACCCCGATGACCTGACACCGGCAAAGCTGCAGGAGTTGCACGCGGCAGGAGTCAACCGCCTGAGCATTGGGTTGCAGTCGTTTCATGAACCGCACCTGCGCATGATGAACCGTGCCCACAGTGCCACCGAGAGCCTTCAATGTGTGAAAGATGCCCAGGCGGTAGGCTTCGACAACATCACCGTAGATTTGATTTATGGTGTTCCGGCTCCGGACCACAGCATCTGGCACCGTGACCTGGAAACACTGTTCTCGCTGAAGGTGCCCCATGTGTCCTGCTATGGCCTTACCATAGAACCTGATACCGCCTTTGGCCGCTGGAGCAAAAAAGGCAAGTTCAAACCTTCGGAAGATGAGTACACGGCCCAGCAGTTTGAAATTCTGCTCCAGCAGATGAACAGGCACGGCTATATACAGTATGAAATCTCCAACTTTAGCCTGCCTGGCCATGAGTCGAAGCACAACAGCAACTACTGGCGCGGTGTGCATTATCTCGGTGTAGGTCCCAGTGCGCACTCGTTTAACGGCATCTCCCGGCAGTATAATGTGTCGCATAACAAAAAATATGTCGATGCCATTGCGCAGGGTCAGGTACCTTTTGAGTTGGAGACACTCTCTTTAGCAGATCAGGCCAATGATTACCTGCTTACCAGCCTCCGCACTATCTGGGGCTGCGACCTCAGAAAAATCAGCAAGGACTATGGGTATGATTTCAGATCGAGCTACGCCAGCTATCTGCAGGAACTACAGGAGAACGAACTGGCTAGAATAGAGGAGGAAGTACTTTATCTGACTGACAAAGGAAAACTGCTGGCCGACCAGATTACGCTGGAGCTGTTTGTGGAGTAGCAGCAACTTCTGAGTATAAAAAAACAGCAGGTAAGATGATTTCTTACCTGCTGTTTTATAAGGTGCAGACGGTGGTCCACTCCGTTATATGATTGGGTTTAAAGGAAACCCTCTGAAGTATAGAAGCCTTTTTTATAGGTATAGTAGCTGATCGTAGCTGCAAGCTAGCTGCAGTTCCTGCAATTAGTATATCCCCTATAGCTGCTGATTTGGCTACTGCTTCTGTAGCGAATCCGGTACAGTTGTAGCAGGTGTTGTAGTAGTTGCTTTGTTCCTCTCCGCTTTACGTTGCTCCTTATTTGCTTTTTTCCGAGCCTTTTCTTCAATTTTCGCCCTTTGCCCACCAGTGCCAATGCTGATTCCAAAACCCATGTAAAGATCTGGACCAACTGCTTTATTGCTTGGCAACATGGAAGCCAAATTATTAGAACCCACTACTAATGCCCCTAATCGCAACATCGCCCCAAAATTTAAGTCTTTATAGTTGTTGGTCAGGTATACTGGCATAGCTAGTTCCAGCCGCTTACCTTCAAGACGAGGAGCTACTGCCAGTGCTGAAGGCTGGTGCATGGCCACGGCATCTTTGCCACGTAAGTTATGAAGCACAGCTGTGTTTACGAACAGGTTACGGGTAATACGGTAATCAAAGTTAAGGTACAGGGCGGTTGGTAATCCTGATATGATCTCTGTTTTCCGCTCACTTGACTGCACCTGTAAGGCCTCTTCCAGCGTTGGCCCTAAATTTTCAGAGTCAACACCTTCGAACAAGTAGCTGTCCAAATACAGGTTTTCGCGGGTAATATCATAGGAGCGCACCTGCTGTGGATCTTTATAGGTAATGGAGCCCATGTCCAGCAGTGCAACACCAATACGGTATCTATACTTGTTCTCGCCATGATCTGTCCGTTCCTTTTCGTCTATAGTGTATTGATAATCAGCATACCTGGGCCGATACTCATAGGTAAAACCAATGTCCATACCCCAGCCGGAGCCAGGAGAGTTGCGTTTAATGATTGCGTCAAGTATTTCGTTCCTTGTGACTTGATAATCGTTCCTAGAGAAGCCAAAGCTCGCATTTCCCTGTTGTACCTGCATGTAAGATTCGCCCTCCTGATTTTGAGCTAGTTGGTAATCAATATTAGAAGCCAACAGATGAGCGGAGTAATGACCTGCCAGCTTCTTTACGGTGAAGCCGCCTTTTATGAAATGTTCTTCTTGTGAGTGTAGGACCAGAGCGTAGGTAAGTCCTATTTCTGTGAAGGCATTGGCATTGAAATAAGCTTCGCTACCAATGAAAGGAGTATTCTGAAGAGCAGAACTGGAAGTACCAAGACCAATTACCCGGGCAATATCCTCAGAAACATTATTAGCTTGTACATTTCTTCTAAACCGAGTAGTAAGGGCTATGCTGTGCCGGGGGCTTAGCTTGAGCATGAAAGAGGGTAACCGCAAGTCGTAGCCCAAGTATGCCATCTTTGGTTTGCCATCAAGTCGCTCCTCAATACGAGACCTGTCGAACAAGCCGTCGCTTCTAAGTAAACTTTCGGGATCTCCAATTCCAGATAATATATCTCCCATTTGAATGCTTGGACCGTCGTAATAGTAGTAGGTATTTGCGAACGTAGCATTAGCAGCAAATAAGTTCATGTAAAACCCTTGTCGTGAGTCAGCAATGGACGAGGGGTTAAGAAAGACTGAATTAGTGCCTGCGTAATTGCTGCCAGCAAATCCAAGCAGATGCTGTGCCTGTATATGGAAGGCTGCCAGTAGAAGAATCAGAGTGAAGAGTAAACGTCTATACATATAGTCAGGGATATATTAGTATTGTAAATTAAAATAAGGCGTACCGCTTAATTACACTCATATTCAAAAAAAGTAGTATCATCGAAAGGGTAGGGGTAGCCTGGGTAAGTGGTAGAACGTTCGATTCTAACAGGATAACCTTGCGCATCCAGTTCATATTGATACTCACTTGATGACTTGGTGGTAGTGCCCTGCTGAGTAGAACTGTAGGACCTCTGCCTGAGCATGTTTTTGCTGTGAGGAAGTTCAATTGAGTTATAATAATAGAAGGCAAGCTTCTCCTGTGCCTTTTGCCGCTTGTTTTCCAACTCCAGGTCATATTCATATTCTATTTCTCGCTGCGACGTAGGAGAAGTATAAGAAACCTTGGTGATATTGCCTTCTTCCCAGGTATAAGTAGTCGTGGAATTGACTGTGGTGCTGCCAGACTTATTTGAAGAGTTAATAATTTTATGAATTTGGCCCTGGTTGTCATATTCAACAGAACGGGTTACTACGTCACCATTAGAATAGGTAAAGGTAGACTCGCTCCATTTACCTTCATCATTATAAGTGATAACTTCGGACAGATACTTAGCATTAACATTTAGCGCATTAACATACTGGCTTAGTGCAATACGACCATTACTGTCATAGGTGAAATCATAATAATTCCTAAGCGTATCATTTCTTGAAAATTCTAGCTTAGTAATTCTATTGCCTTTATAAATTCTTTCTATAGCTGCTCCCTCATAATCATACTGTCTGGTTTCAAGGCAATTTGCACTCGACTCAGAATCGGGTTGAGGAGCATCAAATATGCCTTTCTCGCAGGAAGTGAGCAGGAATGACAGAAAGAAAAGCACAAAGAACAGGAAGGACTGTTTTATTTGAATAGTTCGATAAAGTTTAAACTGTGGTGATAAATGAAACAGATAATGCTTGAACGGGTAGAGGTGTACATTCATAAATAAAAGGTAAAGATTAGAAGGAGTCGATAAATTTCGTTTTTAAGGTCGCCAAGCTTCCACTGATGGAATTTTGATCTTGACAGGGTTTAATTCATTCTTCAAATTTTATCTTTTTGTTGTTCTTATCCAATACCTACTTCTGGGTATTTTTTTCTTGTAGGTTTTCTATTTGGCTCGATTGAGCCCTGTGCAAGGTGTTCACTACTTGTGTTCAGTGGCAAGTACAAATTGAACTAAGCAGGAAGTAGAGCTTCTGTTATGGAGCAGGGGCAAGTATAGAATTGTTAATGCTTTTGACAGGACAGGAGACGTAGGTGTAGCTGTGTGCTACCTTTTATTATAGCAGTAGCTATAACACGAAAGGGAAACTTACTTTAGTTTTACCAGTACTGAAAAAGCTCTCATCCAAGCACAATTCATCCTAATATAATCATAGCGAAGCCTCGCCGGCCACAGAAACAAAAAAGCCACGACCTGAATGGCCGTGGCTTCTAAATATTTGTGCTGGTCTTTCTAAAACAGCGCCTCTGCTACCTTGCGCACGGAGCCGGACTTACCCATAGAGTAATAATGCAGGCACGGCACACCAAATTCCATCAGTTCCTTTGACTGCTGAATCGCCCATTCTACACCTACCTGCGCAGCAGCCTTGTTGTCGGCGCAAGCCTCTACGGCGTCAGCCAGGTCGCAGGGAATGTCGATATGGAAAATGCCCGGCAGAATGGTGAGCTGGGATTTTGTTGTGAGTGGTTTAAGGCCTGGTATAATTGGCACATTAATGCCTTCCGAGCGGCACAGGTTCACGAAGTCAAAGTACTTCTGGTTATCGAAGAACATCTGCGTAACCACATAGTCTGCTCCCATCTCTACTTTCTTCTTTAGCCAGCGCAGGTCAGCCTTTAGGTTTGGCGCATCGGAGTGCTTCTCCGGGTAGCCGGCTACACCGATGCAGAAGTCTGTTCCGTTCGTGTTGATTTGCTCGTCGTCGAGATAGCACCCGTTGTTCATGCCCACTACCTGCTGCAGTAGTTCTGTTGCATAACTGTGGCCGCCCGGCTCCGGCACAAATCTTGATTCAGTTTTCACGCAGTCGCCACGCAGCACCAGCACATTGTGTATGCCTAGGAAGTGCAGGTCGATGAGCGCATTCTCTGTCTCTTCTTTGTTAAAACCTCCGCAGATAAGGTGCGGTACCGTATCAACTTTGTAATGGCTCTGGAGAGCGGCACATATACCTACTGTACCCGGGCGCTTACGTGTGCTTATTTTCTCCAGCAACCCGTTGTCACGCTGCTTATACACGTACTCCTCCCGGTGGTAGGTCACGTCGATAAACGGCGGCTTAAATTCCATTAGCGGGTCGATGTGCTCGTAGAGCGTCTGCAGGTTTTCTCCCTTCAGAGGAGGCAGTATTTCGAATGTAAACTGTGTTTTGTCAGCGTTCTGGAAGTGTTCCGTTACTTTCATCTATGTTTCGGGTGCTACTTTTCTTAATTGTTAAATGGCTGGCTTATTTGCTATGCCGGGTCCAACCACCCCTAACCCCTCCTTGTCTAAGGCGGGGAATTTTACCTCTCCCCAACCCTCTCCTATAAACAGGAGAGGGAGTTCTGTTTTACCACTACAAGGCAGCCAAGGATTGTTCTTGACTGTGTTGCAGTGAGTGGTAACAATAAATACATGATATTTTACATATCCTTATAGAGCCCCCTCTCCTGTTTTTAGGAGAGGGCCGGGGAGAGGTTATTTACACTACCTGCTGCGCCAGTGGCTGCGGCTCGTAGTTCAGGTTAGGCGAGAGCCAGCGCTCCAGTTCCTCCAGCGTCATGCCTTTGCGGCGCGCAATGTCGGCTACCTGGTCTTCGCCTATCCTGCCTAAGCCAAAGTAGCGCGACTCCGGATGCGAGAAGTACAGGCCGCTTACCGCTGCTGTCGGGTACATAGCCAGGTTCTCTGTCAGGATAACGCCTGTTTGCTCCTCAGCCTTCAGCAGGTTAAACAGCGTGATTTTCTCAGTGTGGTCCGGGCAGCCAGGGTAACCTGGTGCCGGGCGAATACCCTGGTACTGCTCTTTTATCAGCGCATCATTGTCCAGCGTTTCCTGCGGTGCGTAGCCCCACAGTTCCTTGCGGACTTTGGCGTGCATCAGTTCGGCAAAGGCTTCTGCTAAACGGTCGGCCAGTGCTTTTACCATGATAGAAAGGTAATCATTATGATCTGCCTCGTACTTCTCGATCAGCTTTTCGATACCAAAACCAGTAGATACCACAAAGCCTCCTATATAATCCTGTATGCCTGTCTCCTTCGGCGCTACAAAATCTGAGAAAGCCATATTCGGCACGTTACCGCCTTTCTTGCCTTGCTGCCGCAGCGTGTGGAATTCTGTCAGCACGTTTTCACGTGAATCATCGGTATACACTTCTATGGTATCATCGGCTTCCACGTTGGCAGGGTAGAAACCTACCACCGCACGCGCTTCTAAAAGTTTCTCATCTACAATCTGCTGCAGCAGTTGCTGTGCATCAGCAAACAGTTTACGCGCCTCTGTTCCGTATTCCGCATCATCCAAGATCTTCGGATACTGCCGCTTCAGCTCCCAGGTATGGAAGAACGGCGTCCAGTCGATGTAAGGCACAATTTCGGAAAGCGGGTAATTATTAAATGCCTTGTTGCCAAGGAAGCTTGGTTTAGTTGGTTGTGTGGCCTCCCAGTCTACCTTGAACTTGTTGGCACGTGCTTCTTCAATAGAGGCAAAAGCGCGGTCTTTGGTGCGACTCAGATGGTCTTCACGCAGTTGCTGATACTCGGCTCTGATTTCGGCTATATATTCTGCCTTGTTGCTGCCCAGCAGGCTACCCACTACCGTTACACTGCGGGAGGCATCGTGCACGTGCACCACCGGCCCACTGTATTGCGGCGCAATTTTTACGGCTGTGTGTACCCTGGAAGTCGTAGCGCCACCAATCAACAGCGGAATTTTCATGCCTCTTCGCTCCATTTCCTGCGCTACATACACCATCTCATCCAGCGAAGGCGTAATCAGACCACTCAGGCCGATGATGTCTACCTTTTGTGCCTCGGCCTCTGATAAAATCTTGTCCAGCGACACCATCACACCGAGGTCAATCACCTCATAGTTGTTACAGGCCAGCACTACACCCACAATGTTCTTGCCGATGTCATGTACATCTCCTTTCACAGTAGCCATCAAAATGGTGCCTGCCGTTGATTTGGATGTATCGGATGCCAGCTTTTCCTTCTCCATAAAAGGCAGCAGGTAAGCCACAGACTTTTTCATCACGCGGGCACTTTTCACTACCTGAGGCAGGAACATCTTACCTGCTCCAAATAAGTCACCAACCACTGTCATACCCGCCATCAACGGTCCTTCAATTACATCAAGCGTTCTGGTGGCTTTCTGGCGGGCTTCTTCGGTGTCTTCTTCTATAAACTCTACAATGCCTTTTACCAGGGCATGCTTTAGACGCTCCTCCACAAGGGCATCGCGCCAGGCAGTATCTGCTCCTGCGGCTGTTTTGCCTTTGCCTTTTACTGTATCGGCATAGTTTACCAGTTTCTCAGTGGCATCCGGGTGGCGGTTAAAGATCACATCCTCAATCAGGTCGCGCAGGTCTTTTGGAATCTCATCGTACACGCCCATCATACCCGCGTTCACAATACCCATGTCCATACCAGCCTGCACCGCATAGTACAGGAACACGGTGTGCATGGCCTCACGCACCAGGTCGTTGCCGCGGAACGAGAACGACAGGTTGCTCACCCCACCACTTATCAAAGCGTGCGGCAGGTTAGCCTTTATCCATTTCACCGACTCCAGGTACTCTACTGCATAGTTATTATGCTCTTCTATACCGGTGGCAATGGCTAATACATTCGGGTCGAAAATGATGTCCTGTGGCGGGAAGCCTACTTCCTCTGTCAGGATGCGGTAGGCACGTCCACATATTTCGATTCTTCGCTCTAAAGTATCGGCCTGGCCTTCCTCGTCAAACGCCATCACTACGGCAGCGGCACCATACTGGCGAACTTTGCGGGCCTGCGCCTTAAAGTTTTCCTCCCCTTCTTTCAAGGAGATAGAGTTGACGATAGATTTGCCCTGCACGCACTTCAGGCCTGCCTCCAGCACCGTCCACTTAGACGAGTCGATCATGATCGGCAGCTTAGAGATATCCGGCTCGGAGGCAATCAGGTGCAGGAAGTTGGTCATGGCCTCCTCAGAGTCCAGCATGCCTTCGTCCATGTTCACGTCGATGATCTGCGCGCCACCTTCTACCTGCTGCTGCGCTACCGACAGGGCCTCTTCAAACTCGCCGTTTACAATCAGGCGGGCAAATTTCTTGGAACCCGTCACATTCGTGCGCTCCCCCACATTCACAAACAGGGATTCTGGTGTGATGGTGAGTGGCTCTAGTCCGCTGAAGCGCGAGTAAGGAGGCAGTACAGGAACTACACGTGGTTTGTGTTTGGCAGAAAGTTCCGCAATGCGGCGGATGTGATCCGGTGTGGTGCCGCAGCAGCCACCCAATATATTTATCAGGCCCTCTTTCAGGTACTCCTCTACAATGGCACCCATCTCGTCTGCCGTCTCATCGTAGCCACCAAAGGCATTTGGCAGGCCGGCATTTGGGTAGGCACTGATGTGCACATCCGCAATACGGGACAGCTCCTGGATGTGTGTTTTCAGCTGGCGTGCGCCGAGGGCACAGTTAAAACCAATGCTGATAATAGGGGCATGGGAGATGGAATTCCAGAAAGCCTCTACCGTCTGGCCAGACAACGTACGGCCACTGGCATCCGTGATAGTGCCGGATACCATGATGGGCAGTTTTTTGCCGCCATCCTGCACGAATTGCTCGGCGGCAAAAAGGGCAGCCTTGCAGTTTAGCGTATCAAACACCGTTTCTATCAACAGCACATCGCAGCCACCATCTACCAGACCGCGCACCTGCTCATAGTATGCTTCCACCAACTGGTCGAAAGTGATAGCGCGGTAGCCAGGGTTGTTTACATCCGGAGAGAGAGAAGCCGTTCGGTTGGTCGGGCCAATGGCACCTGCTACAAAACGCTGCTTATCCGGGTTCTGGGCTGTTACCTCGTCTGCTGCCTCACGGGCCAGCCTTGCCGATTCATAGTTCAGTTCATACACCAAGTCCTCCATGTGGTAATCGGCCATGGCAATGCGGGTGCCGCTGAAGGTGTTGGTTTCCACAATGTCGGCGCCGGCGTTCAGGTATTCAACGTGTATGGCCTTGATAATGTCCGGGCGGGTGATGGAAAGCAGGTCGTTATTGCCTTTCAGGTCGCTGGGATGATCTTTGAAGCGCTCGCCACGAAAATCTGCTTCTGAAAGCTGGTAACGCTGAATCATGGTGCCCATCGCGCCATCCAGCACGAGCACACGCTCTTTCAGCAAACTATGAATGGGGTGTTTTGTCATTTTCGGTGTCTTCTATCTTCTCGTAAGTCTTCATTATTCGGCTTATCAAGAAAGACACCTGGGGAGGAGTACATTCCTTATCTTTTCCTGGCATGTACGCAGGAAGGGAGTTAGCACCAAGCTTTTACAAGGTTGCTAAGACGTCATGGGGCCCTATCCCTCGGTCTTTCTTGATAAGAAGCTGCAAGTTAAGCATATATATGTATAAAAACGAAATATATTGCTTAAAATAAGTCTGCAGTTGGTTGTGGGTAAAAAGAAAGGGTTACCGTATGGCAACCCTTTCTCAAATCGGTACTGCTTTAGTAAGCAGCTTGCAGTGATGCTTATGCCTCAGCTTCTGTTGTTTTAGGAACTACAGAAACGTAAGAACGATTCTTCTTTCCTTTTCTGAACTGCACCACGCCGTCAGTCAGCGCGAACAGTGTGTGGTCTTTGCCAATACCCACGTTTGTGCTTGGGTGGTGTGCAGTACCTCTTTGTCTTACAATGATGTTACCAGCGATGATGTTCTGGCCACCGTAAATTTTAACACCAAGTCGTTTAGAATGCGACTCGCGGCCGTTATTAGAACTACCTGCTCCTTTTTTGTGTGCCATGTCTTTTTACTTTACTTCAGGTTAGCGAGCTAAGCCTGAAAAGATTTTAAAATAAATTTCTTCTTACTGCTTAACCAATGCTCTCGATCAGGACCTTCGTGAATTGCTGGCGGTGGCCATTCTTCTTGCGGTATCCTTTTCTTCTCTTCTTTTTGAAAACGATTACTTTGTCGCCTTTCACCATCGGGGTAAGGATTTTACCTGTTACCTTAACACCGCTAACGAAAGGTGCACCTAAAGTAACAGTGCCGTTATCATCAGTAAGAAGAACATTGGTGAACTCAACGGCGTCACCCTCATTGCCGGAAAGCTTGTTAGCGTAGATGAACTTGCCGCTCTCTACTTTGGTCTGTTGACCTGCGATTTCTACAATTGCGTACATCAGCTTCAATGTATGTTTAAAAGATTTAGTCCGCAAAGGTACGGGTCTTATTTTAAATTTGCAATGGCTTGTGCTACAATTTGTTTTTGCGCTGCACCTTGGCAACAGTAAATTTGTGGATAACGCTGTTGACATCTCCGTGTAAGTTTTGGCAGCTTGTTAAAAACCTGCACAAGGTGCTGTTTTGTAGTGGATTGTGCAGGTTTGTCAACTTTTGCGTTTTCCACAAATTGCACTAAAAATAAGGTGTATTACTTCTGCTTCTGACATAAATT
Source organism: Pontibacter toksunensis (assembly GCF_042686245.1). NCBI lineage: Bacteria > Pseudomonadati > Bacteroidota > Cytophagia > Cytophagales > Hymenobacteraceae > Pontibacter > Pontibacter toksunensis. The sequence continues at coordinate 51,573 of NZ_JBHUOX010000021.1, forward strand.
AACTGCTTTTGCTTTCTTATTAACACGTATAAACAGCCGGGGGTCTAAAAAGCTGTTTTTGTAGCCTTTATGGTTCAAGAATGGCCCTGTAACAGCTGTTATATACATACATCTCAATATTTTAGCTATACTATGTGTGTTATCCACGGTGTGGATAACTATGTGTATTAACCCCTGAATATGCCCCTAAGCACCATCTGAGAGGGTGTGCATAAATTGAACAACTTTCGCCCCAACTTTCAAGTTCAATTCTATATATTTGAACTCCTGATGTAGTTGGCTCAGCAGCCTCACCAGCCGATGAACAAATACAGATACAAGGAGTTTTTAGAGCAAACGTTCTAAAACTAATTCTTTAAACTTTAAAAATTATGCATGATATGGAGCCAATACTGAAAGAGAATCCAAACCGCTTCGTCTTGTTTCCGATTCAGAATGATAAGGTGTGGCAGATGTATAAGCAGGCAGAAGCCAGCTTCTGGACAGCCGAAGAAATCGATCTGGGCCAGGACCTGAAAGACTGGGAAAACCTGAACGATGGCGAGCGCCACTTCATCAGCCACGTACTGGCTTTCTTCGCAGCCTCAGACGGCATTGTGAATGAGAACTTGGCCGTAAACTTCATGAACGAGGTGCAGATACCGGAGGCGCGTTGCTTCTATGGCTTCCAGATCATGATGGAGAACATCCACTCTGAAACGTATTCGCTCCTTATCGATACCTATGTAAAGAAGCAGAGTGAGAAAGACCACCTGTTCAACGCGCTGGAGACAGTGCCGGCAGTTGGTAGAAAAGGGGAGTGGGCGCTGAAGTGGATCGAGAGTGAGAACTTTGCTGAGCGTCTGATTGCCTTTGCCGCTGTGGAGGGTATTTTCTTTTCCGGCTCTTTCTGCTCTATCTTCTGGCTGAAGAAGCGTGGCCTGATGCCAGGCCTGACCTTCTCCAACGAGCTGATCAGCCGTGACGAAGGATTGCACTGCGACTTTGCCTGCCTCTTATATAGTATGCTGAACAACAAGCTGCCGGAAGAGCGCGTGCACGAAATTATTCGCGATGCCGTGGCTATTGAGCAGGAGTTTGTAACAGATGCGCTGCCGGTGGATCTGATTGGTATGAACTCGAAGCTGATGAGCCAGTACATTGAGTTTGTGGCCGACCGCCTCTTAGGAGAACTGGGTTGCAGCAAGCTTTACAATTCTGCTAACCCATTCGACTTTATGGAGATGATCTCGCTGCAGGGTAAGACGAACTTCTTTGAAAAGCGTGTGGCAGAGTACCAGAAAGCAGGTGTTGGCGGCGACAAAGACAAAAAAGTATTCTCGCTGGACGAGGACTTTTAGTATATAGAAAAACCTTATTATATTGAGGAGCCAAAGGGGGAAAGTGCTTCTTTCCCCTCCTTATCTTACGCTTACACAACATCGGTTGCAGGAACAGACCGCAGGCGCGCACTGCAGTGGCAATCCCAACCGGGTTCTGGATGGCATTGCCGCCATCTAACAGGGTATCTCGACCCTGCTATATAGAAAAAGCATTTGGCTTAACTCATAATCGTTTGTACTGCAACGGCTTATATCGCTATATGCGTATGGGCTGATAAAGTACCGCATCTTATTAGAACCGGCAGCTGCAACGGCAGCGCTTTATCATATATATCTGTACCTATTCATTAATAACCCGGGCCTTTAGAACCCGCTAATTGTATAACGCCTATGTTAGTAGTTAAACGAGACGGCAGACGCGAATCTGTTAAATTCGATAAGATTACGGCACGCATTGAAAAGCTGTGCTACGGCCTGCACATGGATTATGTGTCGCCGATTGAGGTAGCCAAAAAGGTAATTGACGGCATTTACGACGGTGTGACCACCGTGGAGCTGGACAACCTTGCTGCCGAAACAGCGGCATCCCTCACAACGAAGCATCCGGACTACGCGGTGCTTGCAGCACGTATTGCTATCTCTAACCTGCACAAGGTTACCAGCAAGTCATTCTCCAATACCATGAAGCGCCTGTATACTTACGAAGACCCAAAGACTGGGGAAAACGCTTCGCTGATTGCCAAGGACGTGTATGAGATTGTGCGTAAGAACGCAGCCCTGCTCGATTCTACCATCATCTACGACCGCGATTATAACTACGATTTCTTTGGATATAAGACTTTGGAGCGCTCTTACCTGCTTCGCCTGGACGGCAAGATTGTAGAGCGCCCGCAACATATGTTGATGCGTGTCGCCGTGGGTATCCACAAGGAGGACATCGAATCTGCCATTGAGACTTATAACCTCATGTCTGAGAAGTGGTTTACCCACGCCACGCCAACATTATTCAACGCCGCTACGCCAAAGCCGCAGCTATCTTCGTGCTTCCTGCTGACAATGAAAGACGACAGCATACCAGGCATCTATGATACGCTGAAGCAGTGCGCGCAGATCTCGCAAAGCGCCGGTGGTATCGGCCTGAGCATCCACAACGTGCGTGCAACAGGTTCTTACATAAAAGGCACGAACGGTACGTCCAACGGTATCATCCCGATGCTGAAGGTGTTTAACGACACAGCCCGCTACGTGGACCAGGGTGGTGGCAAGCGCAAAGGTGCCTTCGCTATTTACCTGGAGCCATGGCACGCTGATATCTTCGACTTCCTGGAATTGAAGAAGAACCATGGTAAAGAAGAAAACCGTGCCCGTGACCTGTTCTATGCCCTCTGGACACCAGACCTGTTCATGAAGCGTGTGGAAGAGAACGGCGACTGGAGCCTGTTCTGCCCGCATGAGGCACCTGGGCTGGCTGATTGCTGGGGTAAGGACTTTGAGCGCCTGTACGAGAAGTACGAGCGTGAGGGCCGTGCCCGCAAAACAGTGAAAGCACAGGAACTGTGGTTTGCTGTTCTGGAGTCGCAGGTAGAGACTGGTACTCCTTATATGCTGTACAAAGATGCGGCAAACAGCAAGAGCAACCAGCAGAACCTAGGTACTATTAAGAGCTCCAACCTGTGCACCGAGATTATGGAGTACACAGCCGCGGATGAGATAGCTGTTTGTAACCTGGCGTCGCTGGCCCTGCCACGCTTCGTGAAGGAGGAGAACGGCCACAAAACGTTCGACCACCAGAAGCTGTTTGATGTAACGTACCATGTAACGAAGAACCTGAACAAGGTCATCGACATCAACTATTACCCGGTACCGGAGGCACGTAACTCGAACCTGCGCCACCGCCCGATCGGTTTAGGTGTGCAGGGTATGGCGGATACATTCATTCACCTGCGCATGCCGTTCGAGAGCGATGAGGCGAAAGGGCTGAACAAAGATATCTTCGAGACCATCTACTTTGCAGCCATGACGGCTTCTAAGGACCTGGCGAAGAAGCAGGGGGCGTACGAGACCTTCAAAGGTTCTCCACTGTCTGAAGGCAAGTTCCAGTTCGATCTGTGGGGCGTGACGCCATCATCTGGCCGTTGGGATTGGGAAGAACTGCGCCAGGAAGTAAAGGAGCACGGTGTGCGTAACTCGCTGCTGGTGGCACCAATGCCTACGGCTTCTACTGCACAGATTTTAGGTAACAACGAATCGTTTGAGCCTTATACTTCTAATATTTACCTGCGCCGCGTACTATCTGGTGAGTTTATGGTGGTGAACAAGCACCTGCTCAAGGACCTGATCGCGCTGGGTATCTGGAACGATAAGATGAAGAACGAAATCATCGCGGCCAACGGTTCTGTGCAGGATATTCCAAACATCCCCCAGAACATCAAAGACCTGTATAAGACGGTTTGGGAGATCAGCCAGCGTACCATCATCGATATGAGTGCCGACCGTGGTGCCTACATCTGCCAGAGCCAGTCGCTTAACCTGCACGTGATGAACGTAAACTTCGGTAAACTGACCTCGATGCACTTCCATGCGTGGAAGCAGGGTCTGAAAACAGGTATGTACTACCTGCGCACCAAGGCCGCTGTAGACGCCATCAAATTCACGGTGGAGAAACAGGCAGCCGAAACGCTGTCGCCGGTTTACAGCCAGCAAGACCAAAACCGCAGCGACATGAGCTGCTCACTTGACAACCCAGACGCTTGCGAAGCTTGCGGATCGTAAGAGTAATAGTATCATAGAGAAATTAAGTAAAGAGGGAGACTATAAATGGTCTCCCTTTCTTATAACTGTTATATAGTAAATGATGGGATTTTTCCATTCCGAAAGGCTCAATGACCTTAATGTTGGAAGAAAGAAGATTGCTGAACTGAAAGAGAGTCAGGATAAAACAGTAATAGTACATTATTCTTGTGAGTCATTCTTCAATACTAAAGGCAGGACACCTCGAATAACAAGTATATGCGTTAAGACCAGAGGCAACAATAACGCTAAGGCATTTTCAATACACCTACAAGCACAAATACAAGACAAAGATTTAACAACTCTTACTGACGATGATTATGATGCATTAGAAAAGGAAATGTTAAAAGAATTTTATGACTTCGTAAAAAAGCATAAGACGTATAAGTGGGTACATTGGAACATGAGGAATGCTAGCTATGGGTTTGAAGCTATCGCCAATAGATACAAAATCTTAAAAGGTAAACCTATAGATATAGAAGATCAGTTCAAGTATGATTTGCCAGACCTACTAGGGCTTATTTATACTTACAAGTTCGAGGCTCACAAACCTAAAGGTCAACTACTGAATTTAGCTGATAGAAACCAAATAACAAGCCGAGATGCACTAACAGGTAAAGACGAGGCAATTGCATTTGATAACAAGCAGTATCTAGAGTTACATATGTCTACTATGCGCAAAGTCGAAGTGATTGACCGGATATTGGCACTTGAAGAAAAGAACCAACTGAATGTAGGTTTAAAGATGTATCAGGTATATGGTTTAACACCGATAGGTATTGTAGAAATCGTGAAAAATAATGTGTGGCTATTTGCTGCATGGTCACTGCTGATTTTCATAGCAGGGATAGTTCTTGAACCAGTAGTACAGAAATTATTGGGCATTTAAAATAAGAGAGATATTCGCTGTTGTTGGAAATTTGACCCTAGCTGTTAGGCTAACTTATAAAGCCCGTAACCAATAGCAGTGGCAAGACCTCGCAGTGTCCGAAGGTCCTGCGAGTGTCTGAGCCAACTGTAACGGCTCTCGCTCCAGACGCTCGCAGGAGCTGCGCACGCTGCGAGTTCTTTGAGGCTATAGGTCGTCTTCTCCAATGAGAGGGGAGATGGGGGTGAAGTCGGCGGCGTTCTCTTCGTGGAAAGCTTTATAGCAGTCTCTTCCTCCGAACCACTCCAGCACATGTTCCCGCTGCAGAGCTGTTTTACTATTTGAAAGGATGCTGTGGTAAGAGGAGTAGGGCCAGTCGCTGAAGTCGTTTATTAGGCCGTGGTGTTGCGGGTTGAAATGAATATAGTAGATAAGCCTGGTGAAATAAGCCTCCGAAGTCACTTCTCTTCTGCCGAATCGGTGCTGGAACAGCCGCCCGACGCGGTCGTATCTACTATTTATTGTTTTAGCGTAAGCATTGAGCAGGTGCGCCAATTGTCGCTGCACACTTATCAACTTCTTTGTGTCCTCTGATATACTGAGTGGCCTCAGCGCTTCCTCCTCCTTTATCCGAACCAGGAAGTGCACGTGGTTAGGCAGCAGGCAATACGCAAATGTGTCAGCGCAAGGCGCTATATACTTCCGGTAGGGCTGCAGAAAATAAGCATAATTGTCCGGGTGCCTGAACAGCGTTTCTTTGTTGTTGCCCCTGGTGTAGAGGTGGTAGTACTTTCCCGGTTCCAGCGAGATTGTCTTCTGCATCTACCCCTATACGCACCTGCAGGAACAGTTGCTAAAAAGACCTCGCAGCGTGCGCAGCTCCTGCGAGCGTCTGGAGCCAATGGCCTGAGCTAATATCTGATGCCTACTCTTCAAAAGACTGCTTTAGCCAGGTCAATGCCAGTGCCTTATTGTCAAAGTCTTTTGTCACCAGGTCGCTCTGGCCCTCTGCCCGCTTGTAGATTTGCTCTACTGCTGATTTGTTGAAGAAGTCTTCCGATACAAGAACCGCATTGCGGCGCAAAGCAGAGTGCTGAAGCCGGGGTAAGATGTTTGCGACAAACCACTCCTGGTCTGCTTGCCGGATAACCCGCATCTTGCGGTTATCGCCCAGCCACCTCAGCGGTTTGTATTGCTCTATCATGGTAATACAGGTAGTAATAGCCTCTCTGAATTCAGAACTACTCAGGAAGCCTTCCCAGACAGCTGTTCCCAATTGCAGCTCTTCATCATACATGATCGTAACCACATAATTCTGGAAGTAAGTAATCGGCATAGGTAAAGACGCAGAACCCTTTGATGAATCACAAATTTAGTTCTTGAGCGCAAGAGGGCCAATAGGAGAGAACAAATAATTTAGTAGGAAAAAAACAGCAAAAGCACACCAAGTTTTGTGCTGGCGTGCTTTTACTGGATATACCGTAACAGCAGCGGCGGCAGTACCTCCGGCTGGCATCATGTTGTTATCTTCTGATTTATACTCTACAAGCTCACTGGAACAGTTACTCAAAAAGACCTCGCAGTGTGCGAAGCTCCTGCGAGCGTCTGCACCAGAGGCCAGTATAAACTATCAAAGGCAAAAGAACCGTTTCTACTCAGGCTGAGCAGGAACATAGTCTACCACAAAGGCATCTTCCAGGATGTTCAGCTGGCCCAGCAGTTCACCGAATTTCTTGTGCTCCGGGTGAGGCAGATAAGTGTCACGGGCGGCGGCATCTTCAAACGTCATCTGGTATACATGGGTGAAGCCAAGATTTTTACCTTCCGGGCTGTCGTTCACGCCGTGTTCAAAGGCAACTATACCTGGAATTTTATCCTGCAATTCGCCAAAGGCCTGCGTCACCTGCTCAATCTGCGCAGGAGTGGCAGAGGGCTTGTACTTAAAAACAACAATGTGCTTCATTTGCTCTGTTTCTGAATTTTGACATCCTGAAAGAAATAGTACAGAAGCGAATACCAGCACTGCTAAACCTGAACTTAGTAATTTCTTCATGCTTTTATTTGCTGTGAGTCCTATTAAGGTAAAACTACATTCCAGTATAGAAATAAATAGTTAGATGTACAAAATAAGACGGTAGTTTTTTGCTGATGTAAACACCAGCAACCGGGAAACCCATCTTCTGCATGCTGTTTCTGAAATCTATTGAGTGTGTGGGAGAATAGCTCGCAACGCACACTCCTCTTTTAGCGGATGCTGTAAGCTACCGCTAACAATCCAGGTTATTTTCCCTACCTGGTCTTCTGCTGATTAATGGGTAAGCGTTACCTCTATTGTATTATAGTAGAGTGTGGTGGTACCTTCAAAGCCGGAGTCGGTGCCGACAATGAGCCACAAGCTGCCGTTGCTGTCTGTGGTTATCTGGATTGGGGTTCCGATGTTGTTGCGTTGAATCAGCCGGTACTCGAATGTGTTACCCGGTATGCCAATGTTGCCCAGCACCACCATGTTTTCTCCGCCCTGCGATTGGTTGCCCTTGTCAATATTCATTCTGATGTCACCTTCTTCTTCCACCGGCATCGGCTCCTTGGTGCTTCCGCCTGCCTTCAGGTAAACACTTGCACCAGGGCTGCCGCCTATTCCCACTGACTGTTCCGGATACCTGGAAGCGAGCTCGATATCGAATGTAGCACGATAAGTATGATTCGGTTCAAGCCCGGTAATCTTTTTCTTTATAAATAAGAACAGGTCATCGCTTAGGTTACGGCCAGACAGTTTCAGGGCCATCCCATCTTCTTCTACTTCGGCAGGAAGGTTAGCATGGGCAAATTCAAACTCCAGCCGGCTTTGGTCCCAATCTTTCGGGAAATCAGCCATGCCGCCTTCCCATCCTTCTGCGCTTTGCTCAAAATCATAAGAGAAAGAATCGCCTGGTGTCACAAAGCCATCGTCATCATTGCAACCAAAGTTAAACAAAGCCAATAAGCTCAAAAGAAAAATTGTGCTACTTGTTTTCATTTTGTCAGAGGGTGCTTTGTTAAAAAATACTATAAAGTTGTGTACGGCATTAAAAAAGAGTAAGTTACCGTAGTTATCGGGAGTGATATGCTGCCGTTTCTGCTGTCTTCTGCCGTTGGTAGTATTGCCGCTAAAAGCAAGAATCTCAACTGAGGGCGAAGGCTATAGTACAAATGCGTGCAAGAGCAGCGGGTAATGCCCTGCGTATTCACTAATTACAGCTAACGCAGTAATAAAAAATCCAGGTATATGGAGGCATAGAAGGATTGGGCCTGGGAGAACGGGATGAATAGTTAATAGCCGGAGACGCTATTTATAGCCCCTGAGTTTTTGCGTTTCATACAGTTCCCGCAACCATGCCTCTGCCTCCTTGGTTGCCTTAAAATCGCGGACGGTTAATTCCTGGTCAGTTATGTTGCTTTTACTGTAGATGGTTTCTACGGCTTCCCGATTCAGTTCATCTTCAGAGGGAAGGTTGGCGAGCCGCTGTAGAGAACTCTCCAGTAGCTTTGGTAAGAATACCCTCACGCTCCAGTCTAGGTCATCCGGGCGTATCGATTTCATCTTCCGGTTATCACCAAGCCAGCCAATCAGCCCATGTCTGTCTATGAGGTCCAGGCACAACAGAACAGCTTCCTTGTATTCAGCCCCTATCAGATCGCCTTTCCAAACCGCCTTGCCTAAGTAAAGGTCCTTATCGAAGTAGATGTTTACAAAGTTGTTCTTGAAGTAAATTTGTTCCATAGTTAAATACAGCGCACGGTGCGGAATAAAATATGCAGCAAGGTAGCAAATACTATCTTCAGCTCAACAATTCCAGATAATAGTACAAGCCTTGCTGCAAACTGGCTAAGAAGAACAGGGAAGCCATAATAGCCTCCCTGTTCTTCTTGTTAAGATAGTTCTTGTTAAAATGCTTCATAATAGTGATGTCTCTAACGTTTTGTTGCCACAACTACTGCCACGCGCCGGTTCAGCTGGCGTCCGCGGGCTGTCTCGTTTGTTGCTCTTGGCCGGCCTTCGCCCACTGCCTGTATGGAGAGGCGGGAAGCATCAATGTCAGTGTTATTCTGTAGCCAGTCTTTTACGGTGTTTGCCCGCTGAGCCGCTAACTGTTCATTGTAAGCTTCACTTGCAATGGAGTCCGTGAAACCGAAAATACGGATAGGGCCCTGGTCGCTTACTTCGTTAATTGACTCGGCGATGCTGCGAAGCTTCTCATCGGCACCCTCTCTTAGTTCTGCTTTGTCCAGGTCAAACAAAATGCGTTCGTCCATGGCGTAAATGTTGTATCCGTTGGTGTTCCCCCTTACTTCGATGCCCTGTTCTGTCATCTCGGCATCCTCAATGGCAGGAGACTCAAAGTCCACATTACCCCAAAACTCTTCGTCTATGTCCTGGAACATGACGGCTGTGTCTTCAGAGGCGAGTTCACGCACATCACTGGCATCGTTAATTTCCTTGTTCGTTTCACTGCAGCTCGCCATCAGGCCTGCTGCCAACAGTAGTGTCGTTATTCTTAAATTCATAGTTTTATATTGTATGTATGTACTTAAATGTACGAGGCCTTTTGTAGTGAGGTTATTCATCTCAATTTTGTACTTATTACAGTAGATGTATTTCGAGATAGCTGCTGCAGTAGTAGTAATGCTGTTGCGAAATTGAATAGCGCAGAAGAGGCCATGGCAGTATATGCATACCTGCTCCTGTAGCTTTAACCTTGACACTGCTCCTGGTGTCCGCCAGGCAAATGCATCAACTAAGAAGCAGGGCGCAGAGACACTGCTGTGCCTCTGCGCCCTGCTTTACTCTAAGCTGGTGCTTCGCCTAAGGCGAAGCACCAGCTTTATGTGTAGTTCGCCCTAGCTTTTTTCTACCACCACAATCTCTACGCGGCGGTTTTGCTGGCGGCCTTCCGGCGTTGCATTTGTTGCTTCAGGCAGCTCCTCCCCAATTGAAACAACTTTCATGCGGTTCTTGTCCAGTTGGCTGTTGTTCAGGATCCAGTTTTGTACGGCCGTGGCGCGCTCGCGGCCCAGTTCTTCGTTATACGCTGCACTGGCGCGGGCATCTGTAAAGCCGTACACCCTGATAGTGGCTTCTGTGCCACGTTTGTTAATATAATCTACAAAAGCCTGGAGCTTTTCTTCCCCACTTGGCTGTATTTCCGCTTTGTCTGTTGCAAACATAACGTCTTCCTCAAATGAGTAGATGCGGTAGTTGTTTTCGCCGCGCACGCCAACACCAGCGTTCTTAAGCTCGGCTTCCTCTATCTCAGGGGCATCAAAGTTTACGCTTTTGAATTCCTCTTCATCTGCCTCGAGCACGGACCCTGCCATCAGGTTATTCTCGTCATACATCACGGCTGTGTCCTCGTCTGCGAGCGCCCGCACGTCACCGGCACTGTCTACTTCTTTGTTGGTTTCGTTACACCCCACCATCAATCCGGCGGCTAATACTAAAACGGCTGTTAAATTAATTTTCATAGTTGTATAATGTTTGGTTCTATCAAGTTGTACGGGCGTATCATGCCTGCGTTCAATACCTGTGCGGTAACATCCTGTTACAGCTACTGTGCCTTTCTGGGTAAAGAGGTGTTTCTTCTGGAGTATAGGTGTATTCCTGCTGCTGTGCCCTTATTGAACTATATCCCTATCCTTAATATAGATATTATGACATTTTGGCTAACATATAATGCCTTTGAGTATGTATAGAGGCCATTTTGGCATATCATGTAAAAACAAGGTTGCCCTCTGCATCCGGGTAATGTTTGGCACCGCATTTGCATTATTCCACTCGAATACGAAAGAGGAGAAAGACATGAAATTGATAAAAGATAAACAACTACTGAAGAATATAGCGCAGCAAATCGACCTGCTGAATACATTGGGAGGTGGCGTTAGCGAGACTTATGTTGATATAAAGAAATACAAAAAAGGGGCTGTTATAAACGTGTATGCAGCCGGTGTAGATCCCGAAGCATTCAAGGTGGTACTGCACAACAACCAGCTTACTGTTTTTTCGGTGTTGCAAAGCAAAGAGAACCCGGAAATGGCTGCCCCTTTGTTTAACCGGGTATATATGCTGCCGCCACAGGTTGATTTAGGCCGTGTAGAGGCGGTGTATCAGGATGGTCAGCTGAAGGTGAAGCTGCCTTTCTATGAAAGCACAGGGCAACCAAGAGAAATTGAAATCAAACAGCTTTAAGCAATAAGAAATAAAAGAAGAAAGGCTGCCGTAACAGGCAGCCTTTCTTCTTTCAAAGAGGAAGGGAACTAGGGTACGAACTTCGCCTTAATGATGGACGACAGGTAATCGTACACTTCTACTGTCTCTTTATCAAACACAAATGTCTTGTAAGCTTCGGCAGAGGTCTGTACTACACGGCAGCCATTTTCTATCATCATAAAAACTAGCTCCCGGAGGCGGTACGGATGGCCGGCTATATTTAACATGCACACGGCATCGCTGCTTTCCACCTGCAGGAACATATGCTGCACCTGGCTTTCATCAGCCATCAAATTCTTTTCTGACATAGGCACTATATTACATGGGATGTACTACTTAAGCAAATTTAACTCATAAATAGTGCCACTGCATCAAAGCATCTTTACCTCTGGTGTAAACTTCATAATCAGGTGTAGCGTTGTCCGGTCAGGGTGCAGGAGGAGAATCACCTAAAGCTGTAGTAGTATAAACCTAGTCTGATTGGTAATGTTTGTTTGTGGGAGGGCAATGTTTCTGGTTTAGCGGCGCGGACTTTCTTTGCGCCATCCTACTATAAACAAAATAAACCAGATAGAATAGAGAGGAGACACGATGGACGCGAAATATGGATCTACGGCAAAGAAGAGCACGACCTGCAGGACAATGTTTAGAAACAACCCAACAAGTGCAATTCTAAAATAGCGGTTCTGGATTTTCATGCTTAGGTATACGCCATAGCCCTGAAAAGGCTGAAGGAACAAGTCTTTCGCTGCAGCTTCTAAATAGGTCCTATAGGTATAAGTGGGAACTTCGGCCAGGTAACTCCCCTACCTATAAGGCGGCGGTTAGTATTTCATAAAGTAAAGCCACAGGTGCGCGTAAGGCTCGTGGCAAAATAAAGGAGGAGGGAGATTAGTGCGCGTAAAGGAAAAGCTGAGAGAATGAGCCTGGGCAGATTAAGCGAATGAAAGCAGCCGAAACATAAAAACCCATCCAGTTTATGGACGGGTATTCATCAGACGAAAGGCTTGTGCCCTTGTGATGTCTTTTTCTATAACAATAGGAGGGTTATCATCTTTAGCTACAACCAGTTTATAGATGTTCTTGCCATCCTGGTAATAGATAAACGTAGTGAGGTTTTCATAGCCTACACTAAATATCTTTCTAGCCTCTCCCTCGCTATATATTTTATAATTATCTAATCCTATGTTGCTTCTTAACTTCATGTCCCTACGGCCTTCTGGTATTATAACGATATCTACCCCCTTTTTTGTTACATTCTATGGCAAAGTTTCAGCTGAACTGCCTCTCTTTTTGTGCAATGCAGGCAGCGTATTTGTAAGACAGAAAGCTGCTTATTGACTTCTGAGCCTTATATTTGTTAACATCTATACAAGCAGGCAAAGAGCCGCTGCCTCACCACAGCACCAGTGCATCTTTTCATGCTTTTCATTTTTCCCACAGGTACGATATGGCAACTTACAGTGTACGCGAGATAGAGGATCTGCCCGATATGCTGGCGCAGCATTATCTTATCCTGCAGCTAAACCCGCACATGAATCTGCCTCGCTACGAGGAACTGCTGCACCAGATGCTGGAAAACGGCTACCGCATGGTGGGTGCTTTTGACGAAAGCAATAACTGCGTGGGCCTTTCCGGGTTTTGGATAAACGCCAAACTGTACAGCGGCAAGTACCTGGAGGCAGATAATTTTGTAGTGGATACGGCACACCGTTCCGCAGGAGTAGGCAAGCTCCTTTCAGACTGGATGCTGGAGGAGGCAAAGCGCCACCACTGCGATACCTTAATGCTGGATGCTTACGTTACAAACAGTGCCGCTCACCGGTTCTACTTCCGGGAGGGGTTTCACGTGAAGAGTTTCCACTTTTTCAAAAGCCTGTAAACATGAGCGCTGGCAGACACAGCTGGGTACTTTGGTTGTTTTACTTTCTTGTGTTCGAGGTAGTTGTTTTCTTCGGGCTGCAATGGCTTTTGTCAGGTATGGGGCTCAGCAACCAATACCAGCCTGAAAATACAATTGTGCCCAACTGGGTGAAAGCAGTCACGTTTATACTCTTATACCTACTGTGCCTTTTGTTTATGGTGATGCTGATAAGCAATTTGGTGCCTAGCAAGCACCGTAAGCAATTAATGCTTTGGGTGTACCTGGCACTACTGGGCATGGTTGCGATGCTGATTGTGCTCTTTTAGAATAGAATTGCCATTAAAACAGTACAATATTTTTGAATATTCTGTGTTATACAAAATGATGAAACATAGCTTCTTAACTCTGATAATCTGCCTTTTGGCGGGCTTCACCAGCTTCGCTCAGACAGGGAACAACCGCCCGGGCAGACACTTTATACAGCTCCAAAGTGGAGACATTGTATATGGAAATAGAATACAGTACAAATCACCCATCTTCAAGTCCAGCCACTTCCTGGTGGACGACTCGCTGAAGTACAACCCCAGCATGGTAAGCGTTTTTCAGAACGATGAAGGTTTCTTTGCCCGTGTGGAGGCCGGTAACAGCTACGACGATTTTGCCAAGCGCATTCTCGATGGCCCGCGTATCGACAGGTTTTACACTACCCGTACCACCTATAACTATGGCTATTCGCCATACAGCTACGGTTACGGAGGCCCGCGCAGCAGCCGCAGGCGCATTTACTTCTTCTCTAAGGACAACGGGCCGCTATACCTGGTCAACTACGAGAACCTGGAGCAGATACTAGCCGACAACCCATCCAGTATGGCACTGCTCCGCAGACACAAGAAAGACAAGCTAATCAACACAGGCATTAGCATTCTGGGTGGAGGTCTTCTTGCAGCCGGGGCTATCTCCTCCTTCAACAACTCGCAGGACCTGAACAACGGGGGCAGTGTGAGTGTTTCCCCGCTGATGTATGCGGGAGCCGGTGTGCTGGGTGCTCAGTTTGTCATCAACCTCTTCCAGAAAGACAAGCTCACACAGGCAATGGAAGTGTACAACTACCAGCTGAAGCAGCAGTAAAATAAAGAACGCCTTCTAAAACCCGAAAAGCCGGAGATGCCTGTAAAGGAACTCCGGCTTTTCGGGTTTTAGAAAATTGCTGTTCCTGTATCCGTTTCACGCCAGCCGCAGGGCCTGCTGTACCTTTTTAGGCAGCCTGGCCACCACTAGTGCATATGACTGCCCGGCATGCAGCGCCCATTCCTGTGCAGGCAGGCGGTGAATATCCTCCACTAACACCCAATGATGCCTTGCCAGGTAGCGTGCCGGAACAAAGTCAGCGCGACTGGTTAAATTAGCAAACTCCTCGGGTGTAACCTTGAACGAGGCTGTGGTCGGTAACTGGCTCAGCCCTACTACCAGGAACATCTTGCCGCCTACAGAAAAGCATAAGTCATGCTCCCATTTAATGTCTTCTGTTACGCCAGGCAGCTCCTGGCAAATTGCCTGTAGTTCTTCTATTGTCATAGTGCGCACTGTCTTACCTGATGGGGAGTTTTTATGCACCAGGCAATTTAAGGGTTTTATAGTTTTGAGCCTGTAAAAGTTTAACTTTGGGTTTAGCCGGAACCGGCTGTTCTATACCTATGGAAAATTTACTGTTGCTGCACGGTGCCCTTGGTGCCGCTTCCACTTTAGCGCCTCTTGCAAGTGCCCTGGGAGACCAGTACCGGGTTCATGTGCTGGATTTTACTGGCCATGGAGGCAAGGCGCTCCCGCAGGAGCCTTTCAGCATACAGTTGTTTGTGCAGGATACTCTTCTGTTACTGGAGGAAAAAGGCATCAGCTGTACCCACATCTTTGGCTACAGCATGGGCGGCTATGCGGCACTTTCCCTGGCACAGCAGCACCCAAAATGCGTGAAGAGCATTTTTACGCTTGCTACCAAGTTTGCCTGGTCACCGGAAACAGCTGCAATAGAAACAAAGCTGCTGAACCCGGAAAAGATAGAAGAAAAGGTGCCCGCTTTTGCCACGACGCTGGCTACGCGGCACCACCCACAGGACTGGAAGCAGGTAGTGCACAAAACTGCCGCCATGATGCTGCAACTAGGGGAGGAGCCGGTGCTGACTGCCGAGGTGCTACAGCAAATTCAGGTGCCGGTGCAGATAGCTGTCGGTGACCTGGACAACATGGTGAGCGTAGAGGAAACGCTTTGGGCTTACCGGCAGCTGCCCAATGCCCGGCTGCAGGTGCTGCCCGCAACGCGGCACCCCCTGGAGACTGTTGCTGTGGATAAGTTAGCCCAGGAAATCAAACAATTCATACATCAGCCAGTCGTTTCAAACTAAACACCAGATTATATATGCTACACCCTTTACTGCACCTTACCACACCCTTACATACTGCTGTTCTTACCTGGTCAAAACGCGCGATAGCCGCTGGTTGTGTGGCCGCTTGCCTATCGTCCTGTGCCAGTTCTGTTCCGGCTTTTGGGGAGCGCGGCTATACCGAAGAGGGCAAGGCTTCTTATTATGCCCGCAAGTTCCAGGGTCGCGACATGGCTAACGGCCAGCCATACCGCCGGGGCAAGATGACAGCTGCACACTGCACCCTGCCCCTCGGAACCAAAGTAAAGGTGACCAATGTTCGGACAAACAAAAGCGTGAAGGTAGAAATCACAGACTGGGGGCCCTTTGTAAAAGGTCGCATCGTTGATTTATCTGAAAAGGCAGCGCGGCGGCTCGATTTTATAAAAGCAGGGGTAGTGCCGGTAGAAGTAAAGGTTATCAAGCCTGCCAGCGGCAAATAATACAACAACTGTAGCTACATTTATTGTGCTGTGAATCAATAGTATGCGCTTACTATAGCAAAAATAATATTCTCTAAATTATCCTACTGAATTATTGTTTGTTATAAATATTGTATATACTTTTGAGGATGAATAATCTGTGGCAAAAACTGAGCAAATATTTACCTATAGCAGCCCTCGTGCTGCTGTGCATGGTAGTTGTGCCAGCTGCCCAGGCAAACACAGGCAGTAACGGTGGGGCTTCCACTGCTTCTGCCGAAGGCATGGGATCCAACGGAGGCACTACTGTTACTGCCAACGCGCAGCAAACGAATGGCCAGGCTGCTGCTGCCAATGACCCTGCCAAGGGCAAGCAGAAAGTAACCACGAAGCCCCGCGATAAATCGGTGCTGGATGCTGAAGTGCTGGAAAGCCCGATAGGCTACTTCAAAAATGCTTTTTCTTCAGAAGAAGACAGTTCAGAGGCTGCCCCAAGCTCAAATGCTGTCATGCTTACCGTGAAAGCGCTGGTAGCTACCCTACTTTCCACCATCATGTAATTCTTCTTTTTCCTCCGGGGTTTTTGTTCCTACACTTTCACCTTACCTGCCTCTCAAAACAGCTAAGAAAAGCATAAAGTGCGAGGCTAAGCCATAGAGCGAATAGCTCGAACGTGACTGGTTTATTGCGCTTAACAAACTGACTCACGCAAAGCCATAGCCGATACCAGACACCAATAGTAACCACAGAAACTTACCTGAAGCAATAGCCACCACAGCAACAACTAACAACAAACAGGTGCCGGTAAAGTGCAGCACGAGGCTCGTCGGGTGCTGGTGCTCCTACAAGTTTAACCGTAGTACTCTCTGAAAAATTATAGTGCTTCGGGTTATCGGGCAATCTCGTTTTTTCTTTTTCTGCTCCTCCTCCTGTGGTACCCAAACAGCCTTCTCTGTCCGGGCAAGGCAGTAAAAAATATCTCTTTGCAGGCCAAACAATTGCAGACTCCGTCGGTTCTTATTGCAGCGAAGCTTCTGAAGTGATTCACTATAGCTTAGTTGTTTGTTTAAGGTGTGTTCGGCCGGAGGTTTGCCCCTTCGGCCTTTCCTTTTTCCGGCACTTTAGCGGAGAACCTTTCTATAGGTAACTGTGGCCCAAATCCTCCCTCCTAAGCACGCGCTGTTACTGCCTTTCTTATAGCATCCACGGGGTCTGAAGCACGAGGATAAGTTAATTTTCTTTCTATCTTTACTTATCCTATATCAGCCGGGAAAACCGATTCCCTGCCCTTATACAACAAAAGAACGTGCACATGAAACGTGTAATCCTCCTAAGCTCTTTGTTTCTGCTGTCGTCTGTGGTGATGGCGCAACAGGCGTATGACATCTCCCTAGACCTTAAGAACGTCACGAACGACAAAGTAAAGGTAGTGGTGAACACACCTGAGGTGAAAGAGAACAAAATCACCTACATCATACCAAGCGTTATTCCAGGGTCTTATTCCCAGAAGGATTATGGCCGGTTCATCAGTAAGTTCAGGGCTTTCGATGCAAAAGGAAAGAAGCTCAAGACTACGCAGCAGGGTAAGAACCTCTTCGTGATAGAGAAAGCAAAAAAGCTAGCCCGCCTCGAGTACTTTGTAGATGATACCTGGGATGTGGAGAAAGAAGATAACTACATTTTCCAGCCGGGCGGCACCAACATTGAAGCCAATAGCAACTTTGTAATCAACCACTTCGGTTTCTACGGCTACCTGGAAGGATACAAGATGCTCCCGTACACGGTGAATGTGCAGAAGCCGGCTCATTTATTTGCTGCCACCTCTCTGCCGGTCACAAAAAAAGCGCCGGAGCAGGACGTGGTGCAGGCATCAGACTTTGTGCGCCTGGCCGATGCCCCTATTATGTACAGCCGTCCTGATACTGCCAGTTTCCGCACCGGCAATACCACAGTTTCAGTAGCGGTGCACTCCGAAACGGGCATGGTGAAGGCAGACAGCATCAGCGAAATGATCAAACCGCTGGCTACGGCGCTCACTAACTTTTTCGGGGGCATGCCCGTGGACCACTACCAGTTCATTATGTACTTTCCGAAGATGGGGCAGTCTGCAGTCACCAAGTATGGCGGCTATGGTGCCCTGGAGCATTCTTATAGCTCTATGTACTTCCTGCCGGAGCAAACCGGCGACGAGCTGCGCAGTATGGTACTGGACGTAGCCTCTCATGAATTCCTGCACATCCTGACACCACTCAATGTGCACAGCGAGGAAATAGAGTACTTTGATTTCAAAGACCCGAAGCTGTCGCAGCACCTGTGGCTCTATGAGGGCGTAACAGAGTATTTCTCGCATCTGGTGCAACTGCAGGAAGGGCTTAAAACCTACGAGGCCTTTCAGATGGAGATGATGGATAAGATGCGCCGTGGCAGTGAGTACAAAGATGTGTCTTTTACAGAAATGAGCCGCCGCATTATTGAGCCGGAATACCAGGAAATGTACAGCAACGTGTACCAGAAAGGAGCCCTCATAGGCTTCCTGCTCGATATCCGGCTGAAGGAACTGAGTAACGGTCAGATGGGGCTGCGGGAACTGATGCTGAACCTGTCGAAGCAGTATGGCCCGAATAAGCCCTTTAAGGATGATGAGCTCATTGATGTGATTGTAGCTAATACCTATCCGGAGATCCGTCAGTTCTTTGATGACTATGTCATCGGCAATAAGCCGCTGCCTTACAAGGAGTACTACAACAAAATCGGATGGAACTATGCCGACAAGAAGCTGGGCACAAAGCTAACCTTTGGGGAGTTCAGGCTGGGCTTTGAGAAAGACAAAAAGTTCTTTTGGATAGCTGAGCCGATGAATAATAAGTTTGGCCTGGAGAAGTATGACATTCTATATGCGGTTAACGGGGAGCCTTTAACAGAGGAAAACATTTACCAGCTGCTAAAGCCGCTGATCGAGGTAGAGCGCAAAGACACTGTGGAGCTGGCATACCTGCGGCAGAACGAGCTATACAAGAAAACTTTTACACCGGCTGAGGAGCCTGTGGAGCTGCAGTTTGTAGTAGAAGACAATCCTGATGCCCTTCCAGCCCAACAGCAACTGCGCGAGCGCCTGCTGCTAAAGCCATCGCAGGATCTGTAGTCGGTTTAGGAGCGTATAACCAACGGGAGCAGCCTTTTTAGAAGCTGCTCCCGTTGGTTATACGCTAAATCTTGATTTAAATCAAGGAACCGAGGCAGCGTATATTCTAACTTTGCTCATCAACATAAAATGATGACCGCTATGAACACTTTAGAGAGCTTAGCCCAGACTGCGCGCAGCCTGTCTCAAACAGTTAGTACCGAGTTTGCTCCGCTGGACCTCAGTGCGCTCAACTTTAAAGCCGCCCCCGGCAGCTGGAGCATACTGGAGTGCCTGGAGCACCTGAACCGCTACAGCCGTTACTACAATCCTGCTCTCGCCAAAGCCATTGAATCTAACACTGCTGGTGCTTCTATGCAGCGTATCAGCTACAGCTGGCTCGGCAAAAAATCGCTGGAGATGGTGCGCCCGCAGAACATGAAGAAGCATAAGACGGTGAAGCACATGAACCCCAATAATAGCAACCTGGGGCGTGGCACAATAGAAGAGTTCCTGCAACACCAGACGGAACTGCTGCACCTGCTGCAGCGTGCCGGCAAGGCAGACCTGCATAAGAAAGCTGTGCCCGTAGAATTCTTCAGGCTGCTGAAGCTGCGCATCGGGGAGGCGCTGGAATTCGTGGTGCTGCACGAGGAACGCCACGTACAACAGGCCCTTCGCGTAAAAGCCCAACTCGCAAAACAGGCAGCCGCGTAGAGTACTTGTAAGAGAATAAGTCCATGTGGCTGTAGTGGCTTGTAAACCTTGTTTCCCCGTCTTAAAAGCTGTCATCTAGCGGCTCGAAGGAAAAGTGATTCCAGTTTTCCTGGAAGGCGACGGGGGTAGGGGCCCTTTATTTGTAAATAATGCGGTGCCGAACGCAGTGAGGCAGCCTACAGCGGAGCGATGGCAGCTTTATTTGCACAGCGCTGAACGGGAAAACGCGCCCCCGCGGGAGTGGAGCGCACGTAAGAAGCTATGGAAAAGGCTATTCATGAGTCGCTGGACGAACAGCCACTACGGCAGTTTAGACAAGGCTAATAAAGCAAACAAGCTTTTAGTGCACTTAACAGATGATATGGAAGTTAGCAGAGGAATCAACCTTCCTTCCAGCTTTTACCAATTTAGCTACTCCCCTTCATCCTCTTCTAACGCTGTTCCCGTATAAATGTGCTTTCTTGCGACGCTTTTATCTTTCATAAAGCTGGGGCAGATAGCTGATTTAGAATGCGCGACCGGATTATACAGTATACTTTCTTCTTTTTAGGATTGATTTTGTTTGGCTTTGGCAATGCCATTGCTGTAAAAGTAAAGTACCTGGGCCTGCATCCCTGGGAGGTGCTGAACGTGGCGCTGTTCCAGAAGTTTGGCTTCACCATTGGTACCTGGAGTGTTATAGTAGGCCTGATGGTGGTGGTGGTGTCGTGGTTCATGAACAAGAAGTACATTAACATCGGCACTTTCCTGAACGCGCTGCTCATCGGTCCTATCATGGACTTCTTCCTGTGGGTAGGTATCCTGCCGGCTGCCTCTCATACCCCCTGGGATTACCTGCAGCTTGCCTGCTCGATTGTTATTGTAGGTATAGGAGCGGGGCTTTATGTGGCAGGAGGCGTAGGGGCAGGTCCCAGAGACGGGTTTATGCTCTCTATCGCTGAAAGGACAAAGCTCTCCGTGAGCCGTGCGCGGATAGTGGTCGAATGCATGGTGCTTGGCATTGGCTGGCTTTTAGGTGGTCCTGTGTTTGTGGCTACATTCTTCTATACCTTCATCATCAGCCCTATTTTCCAGGTCACGCTCAGGTTCTTCCAGCAGCTGCGTATCTCCCTCACAACTGAGCAGGCAGAGGAAGTAAAGGCATAGAGGGCTACGTTAAATATAAGGTAGCCTTACTAAAGTTGGACTACAACTTCCTCTTTCTCTCCTGAATGTATGTCTATTTTAAACAGCTGATGGCTGTTGGTGCTGGTTACCCACAGTTGTCCGTTCAGAAAGATAACATCATTAGGTTCACTTAGGCCGTCTGCTATGGTACGGACGCGCATGGTGGTCATGTCCAGCATTTTTATTTTTCCATTGTAAGTATCGGCGATGTACACATTGTTGTCGATGATCTCTAACCCGACACAATGCTGTAGCAGCGCTTCGTCTACGTGGCCATCCACATCTCCAAAATCAAAGAGGCCTTTTCCCAGCGGCGTGAGCACCCTACCGGTGTTTGTGTTCACAGTCCTTATAGCACTGGCCTCCGCATCAGCTATATACAGCACAGGGCCATTGTTGGCGAGCCCGCTGGGTTGGTTGAAGGCGGCATCAAGCAGAAATCCATCTGCAAGGGCTTCATGTCCGTTGCCGGCAAAGCGGTATACTTTCTCAGTGCTCAAATCCATGCGCAGGATCTGGTGATTACCCGCATTGGCGATGTATAGGTTGTTCTCCAGCAGTAGCAGGTCCCAGGGACTGTTCGGGTTAACCGGCACGTCCACCTTGTCCTCCATAAAGTAGTAGTCCAGTTCGCCTGTGCCAGCGGCAGTGCTGATGTGCCGCTGCGCTAAATCTACTTTCCGGATGGCATTGTTCTTAGCGTCAGCCACAAACAGGAGCTGGCTGTGCAGCGCCATGCCATGCGGCTCATAAAAAGAAGCATCCGTATAGCTGCCATTGTCGAAACCTTGCCTGCCACTGCCAATAACCTCCAGCACCTGGCCTTCCTGGTTCAGCTTCAGGATGCGATGGTGGCCGCTGTCTGAGAGGTAGATGTTGCCTTCGCTGTCGCTGATAAGCTTGGAAGGGAACGAGAGCACCGTCTTATTCTTTGGCTGCGCTGCCTGGAAGTCGGTCGGCTCCCGGTTCAGCCTGTCTCCAAACTCCTCCTTCAACTGCTGGATATACGGCTGCACCGTCTGGTACACGCCTTCCCCGGCATGCTGCCCGATTACTTTCCCATTCGGGTCTATGAGCACAGTGGTAGGCCAGGCCCGGATACCATATTCATTCCACAGCCTATAATTAGCATCGTTGACAACAGGGTGCTCTATGCCAAACTTCTGGATGGCTTGTTGAATGGTTTCGTTCTGCTTCTCCGCATCGAACTTGGCAGAGTGCACCCCCACCACCACCAGCACATCAGCATACTCCTCCTCCAGCCGTCTCAGGTCCGGCACAATATGCTGGCAGTTAATACAGCCGAAGGTCCAGAAATCCAGGAGCACGATTTTGCCTCTGAAGTCTTTGATGGACCAGTCGCGGCTGGTGTTAAGCCAGCCATATTCCGTTTGTATTTCAGGTGCGTTTACACGTCCGGTTAACATAAGTGGGTTTTCATTTGCTGTACTTGCTCTTTACGGGAAGTGGCTGTGCTGCGGTTTACGCTAAGAGCCAACCCACAAATAAGACCTGTCTTTTGCGGTGGGCCTTTAACAAATACACGACCGGCAATGTAAAAAGTATTAACAGGGTTTATGTACAGCAGTTCAGCTTCTGCCATCAATGTAAAGCAAGTTTTTGCTTACCGCGCTTTCAGTCTCAGCGGGACGTCCTGTTGATAGCAGGATGGTCCATAAACAGTCTAGCTCCGGAGGAGCGGCCTGTTTGATTGGTTTACAGGCCGCTCCTCCGGAGCTAGCATAAATCTAATGATTGCTTTCTATCTACAGGACGTCCCGCTGGGACCGCTTTGGAACTCAGCTCTAAAAGCTAAAAAATAGCGGGTGTAAAGGGTTTGCGTGAGAAAACAGTTACCTGGTCTACATCTTTCAGGCGGCAGATAAAGCGGGTCATGCGCTCTACACCGAAGCCTCCGCCAGCAGTTTTTGGTAATCCACCTTCTTTCGCAACCTCTAAATAGTGCCGGAAGATATTCTCATCCGTGCCAACTTCCCCCATGCGCTTCCGAATCTGGTTGTACTCATTCTCGCGCTCCGCCCCGGATAGCCCTTCGCCATACCCTTCCGGCCATACCATATCATAGTTCAGGTAGGTGCCTGGCTTCTTTGGGTCTTCTTTGTCGTAAAATTCGCGGCGGTGGTTAAGTAACCAGAAAGGAGAGGTGGCCTCTTTCGATTTTAGGTGCTCATAATCCGGCCCCAGGGCAGCCTCCAGCTTTTCGGTGCGGTATACGGGCCACTGCTCATACTGGGGCAGCAGCTCTCCGCGCAGGTCCAGCAGCACCTCCGGTATTTCTGCATTCAGGCGGGCAAAAACAAAGTTTACCAGCTCCTCCATAAACTCCATTACATAAAAGCGGTCTTTCCCCTTGAACTCGAAGTCTATCTGCGTGAATTCGAACAGGTGACGGCCTGTGTCTGCGCGGTCAGCAAACTCGAGGCGCACATTTGGTGATATAATATAAAGGCTGTTCAGGTCGGTGTTCAGCAAGGCCAGCTGTTTATGAAAAATCATAGACTTCGTCAGGCTCCAGTGCTGCCCTGCATACTGAATGGTGGCATCCACCACGCCATGGTTCAGCGGATCAGTAATAGGAGAGAGCATGAGCGGCATGAGCTGTGTCAGGCCTTTTTTGTACATAAACTCGTGCGTAGCGCGAATGATACCCTGCTGCACCTGCAAAACTTTTGGCAGAACACTACGGCCCAGGTGGCGCAGGGTAGCATCCAGTGCTGTTGTTATTCCTGTTGTTTGTTGGTCCATTATTTTGCTGATTTGTTAATATCTTACAATTTTATACATAACAAATATAATTACTGTTGTGCTTATTTATAAATCCGATAAATATATTTTTTACAATTGATATATTTATATGAAATAGATGTTATATTTGAAACATTGTTAAAAACAGCAAGTATAGGAGCTTATGAATTATGAAATCGATAATCTGGATAAGCAGATTTTGAGACTGCTGATGCAGGATGTGACTCGTGCTTATACTGATATCGCCAAAGAGCTAGGCGTTTCGGGTGGTACAATCCACGTGAGGATGAAGAAGTTGAACGAGATGGGCGTGGTAAAAGGAGCACAACTGTTAGTCAACCCATCGGCGGTAGGTTTTGATATCTGTGCCTTTATTGGAGTTTTCCTTGAGAAAGGCTCCGAGTACAAGGACGCTGTGGAGCAGCTTAAGAACATACCGGAGGTGGTGGAGCTACACTACACCACAGGTACCTACAGTATGTTCGCTAAACTTATCTGCCGCGACACCAAGCACCTGCGCGAAGTGCTGAACGAAAAACTGCAGGCCGTACAAGGGGTGCAACGTACAGAAACCCTTATCTCGCTGGACGAAAGCATTAGCCGACAAATTTTGTTATAGGCTCCAAACTATACTATGAAAAAGCCGCTGCATGTATACCGCAGCGGCTTTCCGTATGATGGATATTTCGTTAGCAAGAGTAGGAAATAGCCGTACTTATTTCAGCTTCTGCAAAGCCTCCTGCAGCCTTTCTAAAGATGCTTTGATATCTTCCAGAGAAGCACCGCCTACTGATAACCGGAACCAGTTCAGGCCGCGGTTAGAGCCAAAGGCAGAGAAAGGTACTATTGCCAGCTTTGCCTCGTGCAGCACGTAAAACGTAATGTCCTGGCTCGATCCCAGCACCTTACCATCAGGTGTGGTTTTGCCTGCAATGTCAATCTTTACGGAAAGATAAATAGCACCCATCGGCTCAATGGCATCCACGGCAAAACCAGCTGCCTTTAAATCCTGGAAACCGTTATAGAGTACATCCAGGCTTTCCTGCACTTTTGGCTTAAACTTATTTAAAAAGCTTTCTACCTCCTGTGGCTGCTGCAGAAAGCCTGCTGTTGCCATTTGCTCAGCTTTTGGTGCCCAAGCACCCACGTGGCCCAGGATAGACTTCATCTTATCCATCACCGCTGCAGGGCCGAAGGCATACCCTACACGCACACCGGTAGCAGCAAAGCTCTTTGAGATTCCGTCTATATAAATCACGTAGTCGCGAAGCTCAGGACGCAGGCTAACCGGGTCGAAGTGCCTAGCTGCGCCGAAGGTGAGCATCCAGTAAATCTGGTCGTACAGGATGTAAAGCGGTTTCTCTCCTTCGCTGCGGCTTCGGTTCTCCTCCAGCACTAAATCACAGATTTCCTCCAGGTCCTTTTGCGTGAACATCGTACCCGTGGGGTTTAGCGGCGAGCACAGTGCCAACATAGTAGCTCCCTTCAGATGAGGCTTTACATCAGCGGCTGTTGGCATAAAATTGTTCTCCGGGCGGGTCTCTATCATCACAGGCGTAGCACCAGATAAATGACAATAGTGGTTGTTGTTCCAGGAAGGCGTCGGGAAAATGACTTTGTCACCCGGATCAACAATGGCCAGGTAAGTAGCATAAATCAGCGGGCGCGAACCACCTGCCACTAAAATGTCGTTTTCAGGGTAAGAAAGGCCCAGCTTCTCCTGCGTAAAAGCGGACACGGCCTTACGAAGTACCGCCACTCCGTTGGCAGGGGGGTAATTGGTATGCCCCTGCTCATAGGCTTTGGTTATACCATCCCGCAGCTGCTCCGGAATAGGAAATATAGCAGGGTTGAAGTCGCCAATGGTCAGGTTACATATCGGCTCGCCTTTGGCAATCATTGCGTTTACCTCACCGGCCACCCTGATGATCTCAGAGCCGATAAGATTTTGTGCCATTTTAGAAACGGTCATGGTGTGTATGTTAGGTTTTTATACAAGTTACGGCTTCTTCTTAAAAGTGGATAGGAGCTATTAGCTAAAGAGGGTTTCAGACTCCGCATTCCTGATGCTAAACCATGTCTGACATTTTTACCCAAAACTCTTTTCTCTTCTTTTACAAGAGATACAATAAGTTTGGTGTGTCAGCAGTTTATCATTTCCTGCCGCCTTGTTATACAACATGAAATATGGAAGGCTGACAACCTTTAAGAGCAGTGTTTACTGTTAATGGCATCTGTAATTAAAAGATGTGCTTGCTTTTTAGGTGAATTGTGTTCTATATTTATAAATGTAAAATTAACATTTAAAAAACAGTCGAGTAAAATTGCCGTTTCCTCTTATGATGAACCTTCATAACATTTACACCAACATGAAAAAATTACTAGCAGTTTGCCTGGTTCTTTGCTGCAGCCTCTCTGCCTTTGCGCAGAACACTGGCGACCTTAATGTGCCGGCGAAGCCGGACAGAGTCATCAGCCGCCATATTTACGGGCACTTTGCAGAACATTTGGGCCGGTCCATCTACGGGGGCTTTTACGTGGGAGAGGGAAATACCAAGATACCGAACACCAACGGTGTGCGGAACGATGTGGTGGAAGCGCTGAAGCGACTCAAAATCCCTAACCTCCGCTGGCCGGGAGGTTGCTTTGCTGATACCTATCATTGGAAGCACGGCATCGGCCCGAAAGATCAGCGGCCTACTATTGTAAATGCCTGGTGGGGCGGTGTAACCGAGGATAACAGCTTTGGTACACACGACTTTCTGAACATGTGCGAGTTGCTAGGTACAGAGCCTTACCTAGCAGGTAACATGGCAACCGGTACCGTGCAGGAACTGGCTGACTGGGTGCAGTACGTAAACTTTGCCGGTAAGAGCCCTATGTCGGACCTGCGCCGCGAGAACGGCCGTGAAAAGCCATGGAACGTGAAGTATTGGGGTATCGGAAACGAGGCCTGGGGTTGCGGCGGTAACATGGCGCCGGAGTACTATGCCAACGAGTACCGCAAATATGCAACCTTCCTGGCTGACTGGAATAACTCCGGCGGACTCTTTCGGATTGCTTCCGGTGCGAATTCAGAGGATTACAACTGGACAGAGGTGCTGATGAAAAACATCCCGAAGAACCTGATCGAAGGGGTGGCGCTGCACCATTATTCTGTGATTGACTGGAGCGCAAAAGGGCCTTCTACTACATTTAATGAGCAGCAGTACTTTACTACCATGAAGCGTGCCCTGTTTATGGAAGAACTGATACAGAAGCATACTGCTATTATGGATAAGTATGACCCGGAGAACAAGGTAGCACTTGTGGTGGATGAGTGGGGTGGTTGGTACGAGGTAGAGCCGGGCACAAATCCAGGCTTCCTGTATCAGCAGAACACCATGCGCGACGCCATGATTGCCGGTACTACCCTGAACATCTTCAACAACTACAGCAACCGCGTAAAGATGGCGAACCTAGCACAATCTATTAACGTGCTGCAGGCTGTTATCCTGACAGACGAAGAGAAGATGATCCTGACGCCAACTTTCCACGTGATGGAGATGTACAACGTGCACCAGGATGCTACCTGGCTACCGCTCACCATCAGAAGCGAAAGCTATGTAGTGGGTAACGAGAAGCTGCCAGCCGTTTCCGGTTCAGCCTCCAGAGATAAGAATGGAGCTACTCACATTTCACTGACGAACATCGATGCCAAGCAAGCCCAGGATATTTCCATCAACATTGAGGGTGCAAAGTACAAGAATGTAACGGGCCGTGTGCTGACGTCTAAAAAACTGCAGGATTATAACTCCTTTGATAAGCCGAACGCCATCAAGCCAGAGAGCTTTAAAGGTGCCAAGCTGAAAGGAAATAACCTGATGGTGAAGCTGCCGCCGTTCTCTGTTGTAGTGCTGGAGCTAAAGTAATAATGCAGGCCTCCATAGCCGTTTGAGATTTGATAAATACATTTAAGATTTTTAAAGATGAGATTCTCTCAGAAGATAATCCGATTCACCAGTGCGCTGGCTGTGGCGGCGGCAGTACTTACTGCTGCCCCGGCCTCGGCAGGTTCGCCTTTCCCTCCTGCGGATACCACTTTCCGGGCCAAGGGAAATCCTGTTATCACGCATAAGTATACAGCCGACCCGGCAGCGCTTGTGCACGACGGGAAAGTCTACCTATATGCCGGACACGATGAGGCGCCAAACGACTTCCACTTCTATAAAATGAATGAATGGCTGGTGTTTTCGTCACCGGACATGGTAACCTGGACAGAGCACCCGGTGCCGTTGAAGCCCTCTGACTTTAAATGGGCAAAAGGCGATGCCTGGGCTGCAGAGGTGATAGAAAAGAACGGCAAGTTCTATTGGTATGTAACCGTTACCCACGACGATACCAAGCCTGGAAAGGCAATAGGTGTTGCTGTTGCCGATAGCCCGTTAGGCCCGTTCAAAGATGCCAGAGGGTCCGCGCTTATTACCAACGACATGACTACCGGGACCACCATCGACTGGGATGATATTGACCCCACTGTCTTTATAGATGATGACGGCCACGCCTACTTGTTCTGGGGGAATACCAAAGCCTATTATGCGAAGCTGAAGGATAATATGGTGGAGCTGGATGGCCCGATCAAAACCATCGACAACCTGCCTCATTTCACCGAAGCACCTTATGTGCACAAGTATAAAGGCAACTATTACCTTTCCTATGCCTACCAGTTCCCTGAAAAAACCGCTTATGCTATGAGCAAGAGTATTGAAGGGCCGTGGGAGTACAAAGGTATTCTCAATGAACTGGCAGGTAACTCCAATACCAATCACCAGGCCATCATTGACTTCAAAGGCAAGAACTATTACATCTATCACACAGGTGGTATTCAGCCACATGGCGGTAGTTTCCGTCGTTCTGTAGCCATTGATGAACTCTTCTATAACCCGGACGGAACGATAAAGCGCATTGTGATGACGACAGAGGGGGTACAGCCGGCGAAAGAGGAAGCAAAGCCAGCAGCTAAAAAGAAGAAGAAATAATTTTTTCAAGAAATCGTGCTCTGATTTATAAACAAAACTTTCTAAAACCGGTATATATAGCAACTTAAAATCAGGCAAGCCATATAATAGTTTGCCTGTTTTTTTTACTGCTTTTAATAAATGTAAAAAATACATTAATTAAAGTAGAGGCAGTTACTGTTGAATCAAAAGAGGTAAAAACTGGTTGAGAAACAAAGGCTTAAGCATGAACAAAGAGCGGAGAGGTTTTGTAGCGGTAGTGGCTGCTTTGTTATTGAGCATGGGCATGCTTTCCTGCTCAAAGGAAAAGGATGCTCCTAAACCAGGTCCAGATACAACTCCTCCAGTAACAAATGTGCCCGATTTTGACATTGATCAGCTAAACGATACTTATGCCAACATTGCCCCCTATGAGTTCCGGCACAGGTGGGGGCCTTACAACACGCATGACCCTTCCATCATAAAGGTAGGAGAACACTACTACAGCTATAGCACAGACGTTGCGTTCGGAGGCGGAGTACCAGCAGGCATACAGGTCCGGAAGTCGAAGGACCTGGTGAACTGGCAGTTTGTGGGGCTGGCTTTCGACGGGCTACCTCAGAAAGGAAAAGAGTATATCACGCAGCGCGGTGGGCAACCTTTCAACTCCATATGGGCACCTTACATCATGAAAGCCGGTAATGAATACAGGCTCTACTACTCTTTGTCCTCACCTGAACCCACACCCCGTTTAAGTGTCATTGGCTTGGCCACGTCCTCCAGTCCGGAAGGCCCCTGGGTGGAGAAGGGCCTGGTGGTTACTTCCCTTAACAACAGCAGCATACAAACGAATGCCATAGACCCTACTGTAGTAGTAGACAAAGTCGGTGACCATTGGTTTTACTACGGTTCGGCCTGGGATGGTATTTATGTGCTGAAGCTGAATCCTGCCACTGGTTTAGCGGCCACTCCCGGCGACAAAGGCCGGAGAATAGCCCAGAGAGGCTTCACCGGGAACAGCATTAACGGAAACATAGAAGGGCCTGAGGTTATATACAACCAAGAGCTGGACAAATACTTTCTCTTTATCTCCTACGACTGGCTGGAAACGAAATACAACGTGCGCGTAGGCCGCAGTGATTCTCCGGAAGGTCCATTCTATGATTTCAATGGGAAGGACTTAAATGAGCCCGAAGATAACCTGCCGATGATTCTGGCGCCTTACCAGTTTCTCGGGCACAGTGGCTGGCAGGGCACCTCACATCCTGCCGTATTCAAGGGAGCCGATGGCCAGTATTTTATGGCACACCAGGGCAGGCCCGGCGAGAACAAGTACTTTATGGTGCTGCACGTACGGAAAATTCATTGGACAGAAAGTGGTTGGCCTGTCGTGTCTCCGCAGCGTTATGCAGGTGTAGCGCAGACTCCTGTTACTGCCGATGAACTGGCAGGTGATTGGGAGCGGATAGTGTTAGACTACCGCATTGTGCCCGGGTATGCCAATGAACAATTGTCACCAAACTTTCAGGTGGCAACCAGCCTGAAGCTGAATGCAGACGGCACACTAAGCAACGATGCTGCCAGCACCTGGGCATATAAATCACCCTGGCTGGAGCTGAAATGGAGCAATGGCCGCACTGAAAGAGTATATGTGGAGCGCGGGAGAGACTGGGAAAACAAGAAGGCTGGCACGCTGCTCTTTACAGGGCTTAACGACCAAGGTATTGCCGTGTGGGGAAAGAAGCTTTAGAAGTAGCAGGAGTAAGTATAAAGCTTTTCCAACGTCAATGCCTCTTGTACCACATGATGTTTTAGAGACAAAGCCATGATATGTAAGCAGAAACAGAAACAAGTGCTGAGGTTAGTGGCATTGCTCCTTTTGTGGCTGGCAGTATGGCCTTTAGCGCTTGCTCAGAATGAGCAGAGCAAAAGGATACCCGTACATGACCCTGTCATGATCAAGCAGGATGATACCTACTACCTTTTCGCCACGGGAAGAGGAATAGCAGTATGGTCTTCGAAAGACATGGTGAATTGGGAAAGAGAAAAGCCTGTTTTTGAGGAAGCGCCTGCCTGGGGCACAGACGTGGCTCCCGGATTCAAAGGCCATATTTGGGCGCCGGATATTGCCTATCATAACGGGCAGTATTACCTCTACTACTCCATATCTGCTTTTGGGAAAAACACGTCTGCTATCGGAGTAGCCACAAACAAAACGCTAAACCCGAACGACCCAAACTTTAAATGGGTAGATCGGGGTATTGTGGTACAGTCGGTGCCGGGCCGTGATTTGTGGAATGCCATTGACCCGAACCTGATTATGGATGAGCAGGGGCAGCCGTGGCTTTCCTTCGGTTCCTTCTGGAACGGATTGAAAATCGTGAAGCTGGAGAAAGACCTGCTTTCTGTTGCCAAGAAACCGCAGGAGTGGCATACTATTGTGAAGCGGGAACGCACCGATACACTTGATGACAGAAGCGCGGGAAATGCTGCTGTAGAGGCTCCCTTCATTTTTAGAAAAGGGGACTACTACTATCTCTTTGCCTCCTTCGATTTTTGCTGTCGCGGACCTAAGAGCACCTATAAAATGGTTGTTGGCCGTTCAAAGAATATCACCGGGCCCTATGTAGACAAAGAAGGAAAGAAGATGACACACGGAGGTGGCAGTCTGCTATTGGAAGGTGATAAGAATTGGTTTGGTGTCGGGCACAACTCCGTTTACAACTTCGACGGACAGGATTATCTGGTCTTTCATGGCTATGACGCAGCAGACGAGGGTAAATCGAAGCTTAGAATAGAAAAGCTTACCTGGGATAAGAATGGCTGGCCTGTTGTGATGAAAAAGCAAGCAGAAGCAAAGCAGAAATAACAGACTTAGAATCTTTTGAAGTCATATAAAGCAAAAACCGCGTATATCATGCAGAGACTACAATATATTGCTATACTGGAGCGAGAAAAAAATGGAGCCGCGGCTGTTGTAACCAGTCGTTTTCTGTTAAATGTTTTTTAATTGTCAAAAAGACAGTTATATTTGATTGGTCACCCATACTTCTTTCTGGACTGTTCGCTTCAGCTCCCGGAAAGCAGTAGGTAGTTAAGTTTAACAAAAGAAGAGTAGCAGGAGAATCATGATGTATACTATCAGCACAAACAATATGAACGCGATGAAATTCCTAAGGCTTACGCTAGCGATGATACTCATTCTAAGCGGATGTACAAATAATGCGCAAAAGTCGAAGACAATCCAATTCAACAACCCCTTGGCACTGCAACGGGCAGATCCGCATGTTTGGAAAGCGGCTGATGGAACCTATTACTTTATTGCCACAGTGCCTGAGTATGACCGCATCGAGATACGCAAGTCAGAAACCATTAATGGCATAAAAGAAGCGGAACCGGTTGTGGTGTGGCGCAAGCACAATGAAGGTCCTATGGGTAACCATATTTGGGCTCCTGAATTGCATCGTATAGATGGGAAATGGTAT
The DNA here is from genome assembly GCF_042686245.1 of Pontibacter toksunensis. Classification (NCBI taxonomy): domain Bacteria; kingdom Pseudomonadati; phylum Bacteroidota; class Cytophagia; order Cytophagales; family Hymenobacteraceae; genus Pontibacter; species Pontibacter toksunensis. Next base: position 83,732 of record NZ_JBHUOX010000021.1, read on the forward strand.
ATCTATTTTGCCGCTGGTTCGGCCGAGGATAAATGGGCCATACGCAAATATATATTGTCGAATCCGTCGGAAGATCCTACAAAGGGCGAATGGACAGAGGAAGGTGAGATGGTTAGCAAAAGGAATCAGTTCACCCTCGACGCCACCACCTTTGAGCACAATGGCCAGCGTTACATGATATGGGTAGACAGGGCATCTGACAAAGAGGTGAACACAGGCTTATATATAGCCAAAATGACTAGCCCAACGACCCTCGACGATAAACAGGTCGTTATTTCAGTGCCGGAATATGCGTGGGAAAGGATAGGGCATAACGTGAATGAGGCCCCGGCAGTGATTATCCGCAACGGGAAAGTATTTGTAACCTTCTCTGCCAGTGCCACCGATGCCAATTACGCTATAGGCTTACTTTGGGCCGACGAGAATGCTGACCTTCTTGATCCTGCCTCCTGGACCAAATTGCCTGAACCGGTTTTTTATACTAACGAAGAACTGAAGCGCTTTGGGCCAGGACACAACAGCTTTACAGTGGCGGAGGATGGCAAAACCGATATCATGATTTACCATGCCCGCGACTATAAAGAGATTGACGGCGAACCGCTGTACGACCCTAACCGCCATACCCGTGCTAGGGTACTAAAGTGGACAGAAGATGGCATGCCGGATTTTGGTCAGGATTTGGGCGACAATGAAATGGCCGAAAAAGAAGCAAAGAAACAATAGCGCAGAACCACAAGTGGTTTTAATTCAGTGCATGACGCCTTGAGATGATGCATTAAATGAAGAAGTGCTTCTGCCGCTATAGATAAGAGAACAAATGAACTGAAAATGGTAGTTGTCTCAGGCAATCAGCAGGGTGAGCTCGTAGTGGGCGATTTAAAAAGACTTTAACAAAGTGGAACCATAAATTGTTAAAGAAAAAACCTGAATCAGGAGGAGCCGATTGAGTACTGCCTGCCCGGAGCTAAAGGCAACTACAGGTAAAAGGCTAAAAGATAAAGGCCGCTGCAGTCTTACTCCGTGAATGTTACCAGAGTGATGTTGTCTTGAGAAAATTAGCGGCGCAACCTTCTTTGATAACAGAAGGTGTTTGGTAGATTCTGAAGCAAATTCCTGTATCCATAAAGGGGCTGGGAAATAAAATTCTGATCCTTCAAGGGATAAATATACCAAACAGCGGCTATCTATAGTCAGATATTGAAAACTTCTTTTAGAAATAAATCATAGTTTGATTAATCACTTTTATGATTTTTACTGTACAAGTAATAATCACTGACCCTCCATTTACCGAGATTATGTTATAGGCTCGGCTAGATAAGTTGCACTACGTTACAATGTGATTTTGTCTTCATACCAAGGAGAAAGCTAGATCAATAAGGTTAATCTAATTTTCCTTCCACATGGAGTGAGATGAAAGCCCATTTGCTACCAAACTACTAACAAATCAAAACTACATGATGAAACCTTTCCGCAAGTTTCCGCTACTGGTGCCAGTAGTGCTGTGTGCAGGGATGCAATTTCCAGCACAAGCACAGGCGCTCACGGCTATGTCAAGGTCATTGCCTGACTTGGGCTTAGCTTCCAAAAAGTTAGGTGACAATTTATACCTGGGTCAGCCTGCTGCCCAAGGGGAGAGTACATTAATGCTGGCTGTAAAATCTGCTCTAAAATCGGAGAAAGCAGTTGCCATCACAGTATCAGGAAGAGTAACAGGTGAAGACGGTACCGGCTTGCCTGGTGTAAGTGTTGCCTTGAAAGGAACATCTGCAGGCACTATCACAGATGTGAACGGCAGTTACTCACTTACTGTGCCTGATGGACAGGAAAACGGGACGCTTGTTTTCTCCTACATCGGCTATAATGCACAGGAAGTGCCGATCAATAACAGAAGCACCATCAATGTTCAGCTAGCGCCAGATGTGACAGCGTTGGAAGAGGTGGTGGTTATAGGTTATCAGACCATCCAGAAAAAAGACCTGACAGGTGCGGCTTCTGTTGTAAGCCCCGAGGCTGCTAACCGCGTTACGGCCGCCACGGTAACAGAATCTATTCAAGGCTTGGCTCCGGGAGTTACAGTGCGTAACTCAGGCCGGCCGGGAGCAGGTGCAGCCGTTGATATACGGGGAGTTGCCAGCTTTACGAACACCAATCCCCTGTATGTGATTGACGGGATGATTGCTGATGCTACTCCTACCATTAACCCCAATGATATTGAATCTATCCAGATCCTGAAAGATGCCTCTGCGGCAGCTATATATGGTTCAAGGGCCGGTAACGGGGTTATCATCATCACAACCAAGCAAGGAAAAGCAGGCCCGGCCAAAGTAGGCGTTTCTATTAAACACGGTGTGCAGCAGTTGCCAAGGCTATGGGATGTGATGAACTCAGAGGAATTTGCCGCTACGCAACGACTGCAGTATGAGAACTCCGGCGCTACACCACCCGCCAGCGTTTCCCTTACGCCCCCTCCTGCTACAGGCCCTAACAGCGTAAGACACTGGACCGAGACAGACACAGACTGGCAGGATGAGGCAACACAGCTGGGAACACTGGCAGATTATAACGTAACCTTATCAGGAGGTTCAGAAGCCGGTAACTATCTACTTTCAGGGTCATACTTCACTAACGAGGGCGTTGTAATTGGCAACTCATTTGACCGGGCCAGCTTGCGCCTGAACACCCAGGGAACAAAGGGCAGGGTAACGTTTGGCGAAAACCTGGTGTTGACGCACTCCTGGGAAGAGCGACCTCTGCTGGTTAACCCTTTCTACGACATGCCGCAGTTGCTGCCGGTTATCCCGGTGAGAGATCCGGCTTTGGTTAGCCTTCCTGATAATCCAGGAGGTTGGGGATTAGGCGATCAAACAGCAGCCCCTGTTTACGCCTGGAACTACATTGCCATGACCGAACTGTTCAACACCACGCACAGATTCACCAGGGCAGTAGGTAATGCTTACGCCGATGTGAAGCTGTTAGACTGGCTAAGCTACCGGTTCAATGCGGGACTAGATGCTGGGTTCGACTTTCACCAGAACGTGAGAACTCCCGGTAACTGGGTGCTCGCCCAGCCATTTGAGCCCAGCCACGTGTACCAGAACCGGCAGAACTTTCATTCGTTGCTGTTTGAGAATACACTTAACTTTAATAAGGAGTTTGGCCGCCATAGTATCAACGGTGTAATAGGTTACACGCAACAGTGGAATAAAAGAGAAGTGATGGAAGCCAGACGCAATGAGCTGGTGAGTTATGGAGGTGAAACCTTTACCACTATAAGCTCTGCTATTGGCGATCAATCCTCAGAAGGTGGTATACCAGTTGACTACCGCATTAACGGTACGTTGGGAAGGTTAAACTACACTTTTGATGATAAGTACCTGCTAACCCTGACAGGCCGTTATGATCAGGATTCCCGCTTTGCTTCGGAATACCGTAATGGCTTCTTCCCTTCTGTAGCCTTGGGCTGGAGAATAAGTGAGGAGGATTTCCTGAACGTAGATTGGCTGTCAGACCTGAAGCTGCGCGCCTCCTATGGCCAATTGGGTATTGTTACTGTTGGCTCCTGGGATAACATTGGTGTAATTAACCTCAACCCAAGGGTAGTTTTCGGTTCGAATAACGATATCATTGCCGTAGGTTCCTATCAGGCACGCCTGGTAAACCCTGACCTTCGCTGGGAAACCCGAACTTCTCAGAACTATGGTTTTGATGCAGCCTTCCTCAATAACAAATTACTGGTAACGGCTGAGTATTATCACTCCCTGTCTGAAGATGTGCTGGTTGCCCTCGAGATACCTTTCTATACCGGTAACCTGGGCGGTGCTCCTTTTGTGAACGCTGCTTCTATCAGTAACAGGGGTTTTGAGTTCTCCGCCACGTACCGCAGTTTTGAGAATGCCTTTAAATGGGATGCCTCCGCTAACTTTACCACTATCAAGAATAGGGTAGAGGATGTTGGTAACCAGGGAGAGGGAATAAACTACATTGTAGCAGGGAATACCCGCTCTCAAATTGGCCGCGGTGTAGGAGAGTGGTATGTCATACGAACAGATGGTATTTTCCAGAGCGAGGAGGAGGTGCTGAACCACACAGATTCAGACGGTAACGTAATCCAGCCTTTCTCTAAGCCAGGTGATATCCGGTTCGTAGACCTGAACGATGATGGGCAGATAAACGACAGAGATAGGGACTTTGTCGGATCACCTTGGCCTACACTGCAAACGGGAGCGCAGTTCAACGCTTCTTACGGCGGCTTTACCTTTAACCTGCAATTGGTGGGGGTATTCGGACAAACAGTGTACAACGACGTGCGGAGAATTCTTGATTCCTATGTGAATACAAACTTCCGCAGCGATATTAGCCCCTGGACACCAACAAACACCAATACCTCAGATCCTAGACTGGCTCGAAATACAGAGCAGGGTGTGATATTGAACAACCGTGGTGATAGTGATCGCTGGCTCGAAGACGCTTCTTATGTGCGGGTACGCAACTTAGAAATAGGCTACAATCTGCCGGCAACGCTCCTGAGCCGCATCCACACCAACAACGCGCGCGTGTTCATCAGTGGGCAGAACCTGCTGACCTTTACGGGGTACTCAGGCCTTGACCCGGATGTAACGGGTACCAGCCTTCTGGAAAGAGGTTTGGATGCCGGAAACTGGCCGGCGAGCCGTGTATATTCACTTGGCCTGAATTTTGAGTTTTAGTGCTTACCCAAAAGAAGAATCTCTTTATGAAAAAGATATTATATTTTATGTTGGCAGTTGGGTTAACGATGACCAGCTGTGAAAATGACCTGGATATCATTAATCCTAATAACCCTACCGAAAACGATTTCTGGCAGACTGCCACGGATGCAGAACAGGGGGTTAATGCTATTTACAGCACCCTGCACCGGGGGCCTATCGTGCTGTGGCAGTGGTTTTATTATACCGTGCGCTCCGATGAGGCTTTTAGCAGGAGTCCCAGGGTAGACATTCCGAACAACATGGACAAGTTTCTGATAACAAACTATAACTTTGGTGAAACCAACTGGATCTATGGGGATAACTACATTGGTATTTTCCGTGCCAACCAGGTGCTGGCGAATGTTCCGGACATAGAAATGGACCCAGACTTGAAAGCTCGCCTGCTCGGAGAGGCTAAATTCTTTCGCGGCTTTTTCTACTACAACTTAGCCAGTTTATACGGAAACGTGCCTATTATCCTAGAGCCGTCTACTACCACTATGCAGCCCGCAAATGCCACCAGGGAGGCTGTGTATGCACAGGCAGCACAGGACTTAACAGATGCTGCGGAAGTACTGCCACTCAGTTATTCTGGTGCCAATGTAGGCCGCGTGACAAAAGGCGCGGCGATGGCTATGCTGGCAAAGGCTTACATGCAGATGCGCAATTATCAGGCAGCTTATGAGCCACTGCATTGGCTGGTGGAGGGACCTGGTAGCGAGATCTATGGTCTACTGGAGAATTACCGGGAGAACTTCCTTTCCACGACAGAGAACAACAAAGAGTCAGTGTTTGAGTGGCAGTTTGCTACCAATGAGTCTGAGTTTACAGACAACGACGTGCAGACACCTAACCAAAACTACGGCTCACCGCTTGCCCAGTTTATTGCACCGGCCAATATCGGCTTCTCTGATGCTGAGATACGCCGGTGGGTGGTAAACGAGTTCCACGAAGAAGAGACGGTAACGGGAGAAAGAGATCCGCGTTTGTCTGCTTCCTTCTTCTTCGACTCAACTGATGTGAGAGGACCAGAGTTCAGCATGATCTACGGGCAAACTTTCGCACAACGGTATGGGCCGAATGATACAAGGGTATGGGTAAGGAAATTCGCAAACGATGCTGAGCCAGGCCGTACAAGAGAAGGCTTCCGATCTGCCAACAACTACCGCTTTGTCCGCTATTCTGATGTGCTGCTAATGTATGCTGAAGTCCTGAATGCACTTGGTAGAACACAGGAAGCATACCAGTATGTGGACAGGGTAAGGGAAAGAGTTGGATTGGCTCCGTTAGCTGTTGTTAAGCCAGGTTTAAGCCAGGAGGCGTTCCTCGAGCAAATAATGCACGAAAGAGTAACGGAACTCGCTGGTGAAGGCCACCGCTGGAATGACCTGGACCGATGGGGTTACTTCGAAAGCCAGGAGAAGTTAAATGAACTTATCGAACGGGACCCTGCCTTCTCTACCTTTATGCTGGACAGGCACCGACTCTTGCCTCTTCCACAGCGGGATGTCGATATAAATCCGAACCTGGTACAGAATCCTAATTATTAATTTTAGTATATTATTTCAGGGTCCTGGGAGTTGCTCCGGCAACTCCCAGGACCCTGAAGTTTTTTATTATACTATCCCGGTGGCAAGTATAAAACTTAAAGCCGGAAAGAAACTAATTTTACCGAAGTATGAAGCTCCTCAAAAATAAAGTTCTTATACTTCTTTTAGGGCATCTGCTTTTCGTCTCCTGTAAAGAGGACGACCCAAAGAATAATTCTGTTACGCCGGTGCCTGTAACGGGTGCGCCGGAAGACCTGCCGCCGGTTGATACCTCCACGCCTAATCTGAGCATTGCGTGGGAGGAGGATGCTGTCAGAATGTCGCATCAGGTATATTCTGCAGAGTATGGGCGGGCGCACCGGGTAAAAGGAGACACGGTATTATTTACCTATCACTTCGGCCCACCCGGAAATGAGTGGGATAACATTGCCATCAGAAGAAGCACCGACGGTGGCGACACCTGGTCTGAAGCCGAGACTGTAATGGCCGACGATAACCCCAAGTATTACGGATTTTCAAACCCAGAGCTGATCACGCTTCAGAACGGCGATGTTATTTTAGCCTATACCGGACGCGGTAACCCGGATGATAACGCGCACGCCAATATCCAGATTCGAATCAGCAAAGACCGTGGCTGGACTTTTGGACCACCTCAGATTGTAGCCACAGGCCGCTCCTGGGAGCCCGCCATGATACAACTGCCTGACGGCGAAATCGAGCTCTTCTACTCCAGTGAAGCCCGTTGGTGGGCTGGACCAGGCGCGACAGCCGATCAGCAGGAGATATTGATGGTGCGCTCCACAGACAACGGAGCTACCTGGTCTCATCCTGTTCAGGTGGCGTATACGCCGGGCATGCGCGATGGCATGGCAGTACCGCTTGTGCTGCAGGATGGCAAAGGCATCGTTTTTCCTGTTGAATCAGTAAAGAATTCAGCTTCTCCCTGGATTCTATGGTCGTCGCTGGAGGCAAGATGGAATTATGCTGGGGTAGGCACCCTCTATAACGAAAGGCGCTGGCTCGCGACAAGTGAACCTATATGGGGCGGAGCTCCCTTTATTATCCAACTCCCAACTGGCGAAACAGTGCTGTCGGTGCAGGACAGAGGCGGCAGAGCCATTGGTTCTGACTGGAAAAAGAATACCATGCTGGTGCTGGTGGGTAATAGTGTTGCCAAAAACTTTACGAATACCAGTTATCCTTGGCCAGGCCTGCCCCTGTATGAAGGAGCATATTACAGCTCCCTCTTTCTCAAAGACCCTCAGACGCTCGTTATTGTCACAACCCGGAACTATTTGGACGGGCATAGTGAAGTGTTCTGGAAGGAGGGACATATACAGTAACTGATAGCTTGCTACTGTAGAGCACGTAGCGCATTGTTGCCATTCGCTGCCTTTGCTGTACTATAGCTGGTGCTTCTGATGTTCTTTCTTATACTGCAACGGCGTAATGCCTGTTAAATCCTTAAACTGTTTATTAAAATTAGAAAGGGTGTTAAAGCCGCTCTCATAACAAACCTGGCTTACCGTCAGGTCTTGCTCATGCAGTAGTTTGCAGGCATGCCCGATCCGCACTTCGCTCAGAAAGTCAGAAAAAGATTTGTTAGCCCTCGATTTAAAATAGCGGTTAAAGGAGCTCTGCGACAAATTTGCAATAGCAGCAACTTCTCCAAGGCTTATTTTATTTTTGAAATGGAGCATGATGTGCTCATAAACCCGCCCAATACGATCTGTGTCTGCTTCCGTGCTCGGGTTAATGTAGCCCACATGGGCAATTTCAATGCATTCGTCTGAAAGAGCAAGTGTATTCATAATGCGGAGCAACTGTATAATGCTATCCACCCCTGTCAGGTGCAGCAGTTCTTCCATCATATGGCTTACAACACTTTTTGTGTTGCCATGCACCTCCAGCCCCTGTTTAGCCCTTGCAAATAAATGGTAAAATAGTTCAAACTCTTCTTTTTTAGAAATACAGCCGCCCAGAAAGTCTTCCTCAAAATAAATGACGATGCCTCGTGTTTGTAGTAAACTGTTCTTGTGGAGGTACTCATTATCGCTTCGCCAAAGGTGAGGCAGGTTGGGTCCTATGAACACAAGGTCGCCTTCCCAAAAGGCCCGGATGCTATCGCCGACAAACCGTGTCCCTCTACCTTCCTGCACCAGAAATATCTGGTACTCCTGATGGAAATGCCAGCTCCGGTCAAAGTAAGGGGCAATGAGTTCTTTCAGAAGAAATGATTTTGAGCCTGGTATGGCTGACTTCCTGACTGCTGCTTTCATTAATTGTGCCTAATGATGCTCTTAACACACTGATGATCTTTAAAAGATAGTAATAAACAGTCAGAATTGGCTTGAAAAGAGTAAAACTTAATTCAATTTTATTAGGATAATTGTTAAGGGATAAAGATGAGTGGGTAGTCACATGTAGTAACGGGAGAAAAGCCCTAAACCTCTTAAGCCATGTGTAAAAGCTGCCTCATTATGCTATAGATATCCAGATTTAAGAAGCAGGCTTATGAAATTAAAAATAATAATGTGCTTGTCCTTTCTGTGGGTTCTGGCTGTACAGGTTAGAGCGCAGGACCTGAAGCAGAATATATCGGTGCACGATCCGGTTATGATAAAGCAGGACGATACCTATTACCTTTTCTCTACAGGTCGGGGTATAGCTGTCTGGTCATCAAAAGACATGCAGAACTGGAAGCGTGAAGAGGGTGTCTTTTCTGAGGCCCCAGCATGGGCCGTCGAGGCTGTTCCTACATTCAGGAATCACATCTGGGCACCTGATATCAGCTACCACGACGGCAGGTATTACTTATATTACTCTGTTTCAGCATTCGGTAAAAATACATCCGCCATCGGCCTGGCCACAAACGCCACTTTAGATCCAACAGCCACAAACTATAAGTGGGTAGACCATGGCAAAATTATACAATCAGTGCCAGGGGAAACTAACTGGAATGCTATTGACCCAAATCTGATCACAGACGCATCTGGTACTCCATGGCTCTCTTTTGGCTCGTTCTGGGATGGCCTAAAGCTTGTAAAACTAAACCAAGACAGGATGAGCATCGCAGAAAGCACAGAAAGTTTGCCTACAATCGCAAGCCGTAAAAAAGACACTTCTAAAGAAGGCGAAGCATCTGTACGTGCAGGTGCTAACGCAATCGAGGCGCCTTTCATATTCAGGAAAAACGGCTATTACTACTTGTTCGCTTCCATTGATTATTGCTGCAAAGGTGAAGACAGCACTTATAAAATGATAGTAGGCAGAGCAGAAGATGTTAAAGGGCCTTACTTGGACAAGGATGGCGTTCCTATGGATAAGGGCGGAGGCACATTGGTGCTAGCAGGAAACAAGAACTGGCATGGGGTGGGGCACAATTCAGTTTATAATTTCGATGGGAAAGATTACCTCGTCTTTCATGGATATGACGCCTCAGATAAAGGTAAATCAAAATTGAGAATAGAAGAACTAAGTTGGAGTAAAAATGGCTGGCCTGAAGTAGCGACTCACTAAATGCCACAGGGCCATACACTATAAGCATACAATAATTTTACACTTCCATAACTCAGGCTATACTAGCTTTCTGAAGGCAACAGGTGTAACTCTAGTAGTAGCTGCCAGGGAAGTAGAAACTGGGAACACTTTAAAATTATAACCATCTGAGTGTATAAAAACAGGATAAGTGATTATACACTTATTTTAATTTGCGTATGTAAATTTTTTTTAGATATATTTATAAATGTAAAAATAACATTTCTTAAGATGCTTGCCTGATCAGCTTAATTTACAATATCTGTATAGGGGGTGCTTTAGATATACTGCAGCACCATATCATGCAGGTGGCTGCAAGTGTCAATAAAACACCATAGATACCAACAAAAAAGTGCATCAAACAAAACTGTTTTTATGAAGAAGTTACTGTATATACTCGCTTTTGGTGGCACCCTGCTAGGTGGCTGCTCACAAAAGGCGCAAACAGAACAAAGTGCACAGGCGCTGTCTCCTGCCAAGCGCGTTGAAATTCTCTTTCTTGGGCACAACAGCAAGCATCACAATTCTGAGAAGTATGCGCCCATGCTGGCCATGCCTTTGTTTCAGAAGGGGATAAACATTACCTACACAGCCGACCCTGCGGATCTGACGCCAGAAAACCTGAGCAAGTATGACGGCCTGATGATTTACGCCAACCACGAAAAGATTACGCCAGAGCAGGAGCAGGCGGTGAAAGGCTTTGTAGAGGGCGGCAAAGGTCTGATTCCGGTACACAGTGCTTCTTTCATGTTCCGAAACTCCGACTGGTATGTAAATACGGTAGGCGGGCAGTTTCTAAAGCATGACACAGCCACTTTTGTTGCTGACATCACTAAGCCGGAGCATGAAGTAGTACAGGGTTTGTCAGAGTTCCCGACATGGGATGAGACGTACGTGCACAGCAAGGTGAATCCGGACATGACGGTGCTGATGGAGCGCGTGGAAGGAAGCCACCGGGAGCCTTGGACCTGGGTGAGAAAGCAGGGCGAGGGAAGAGTCTTTTATACTGCCTACGGCCACGATGAACGCACCTGGAACAACCCCGGCTTTCATAAGCTGATGGAGCAGGGCATTCTATGGGCAGTAGGCGATAAGGCGAAAGACCAGCTGGCGCGACTGAATATTCCTACCCCAACCTTCAGTGAGGCGGATATACCGAACTATGAAAAGCGCGATCCGGCTCCAAAATTCCAGCACCCGCTTTCTCCGGAGGAGTCTCAGAAACTGGTACAGGTGCCTGTAGACTTTGAGCTTCAGCTGTTCGCGTCTGAGCCTAACGTTATCAACCCTATTGCCATGGCCTGGGATGAGAAAGGCCGCCTTTGGGTGATTGAAACAGAGGATTATCCGAATGAGGTGCGTGACGAAGAGGGCGTTGGTAAGGATAGAATCAAGATTCTGGAGGATACTGATGGTGACGGCAAAGCTGACAAATTCACCGTTTTCGCAGATGGTCTAAATATCCCAACCAGCCTTACTTTCGCCAATGGCGGAGTTATCATCTCCATGGCTCCGCATTTTGTCTTCCTCAAGGATACAGACGGAGACGACAAGGCTGATGTAAAGGAAAAAATTATTACGGGCTGGGGTAAGAGCGATACCCATGCGGGTCCCTCTAACCTGAAATACGGCCTCGACAATAAAGTATGGGGTGTACTGGGGTACGCCGGTTTCAAGGGAACTGTAAGCGGGCAGAACCTGGCTTTCAGCCAGGGCGTTTACCGTTTCGAACCGGACGGAGAGAACCTGGAGTATCTGGGAAGAACCTCCAATAACACCTGGGGACTTGGCTTCTCTGAGGAGTTTGACGTGTTTATCTCCACTGCCAACGGCCTGCACAGTGCCTACTTTGCTATGCCGAACCAGTACATCAAAAGAGTACTGGTGGGCGGTTCCGGAAATACAGTATTCAGAACAGACTCTCACTACGACATGCCGCACCTGACGCCTTACCTGCGCCAGGTAGATTACCACGGAAGCTACACAGCGGCGGCAGGGCATAACCTGTATACCGCCAGAAACTATCCGAAGTCATACTGGAACAGGGTAGGCTTTGTAGCCGAGCCGACAGGGCGTGTGCTGCACAACGCCATTCTGGAGCGCAAGGGCGCGGGCTATACCGAGAAGAACGGCTTTAACCTGCTGGCAAGCTCAGACGAATGGTTTTCGCCGGTGCATGCAGAAGTAGGGCCGGACGGAGCCGTGTGGGTGGCAGACTGGTACAACTTCATCATTCAGCACAACCCGACACCACGTGGTTTTGAGAACGGAAAGGGCAATGCTTATATCAACCCGCTAAGGGACAGCAAGCATGGCCGCATCTATCGCGTGGTGCATAAAAACGCTAAGCCTTATAAGCCGATGCAGCTGTCTAAAGACGATACAGAAGGACTGCTGGCAGCGCTGAGCAACGACAACATGTTCTGGCGCACAACAGCACAGCGCCTGATAGTGGAGAACCAGAAGAAAGATGCCATTCCAGGCTTGTACAAACTTATAAATGAACAGAGCATGGATGAGATTGGCTTAAACAGCCCTGCTGTGCACGCCCTCTGGACATTACATGGTTTGGGTGCATTGGATGGCTCTAACGCGGAGGCAATGGAAGTAGTGAAGAAAGCCTTGTCTCACCCTGCTGCCGGCGTAAGGAAAAACGCAGTGCAGGTGCTGCCTGAAAATGAGAGAAGCCTGAACTACATCATAGAAGCCAACCTGATCAACGACCCGGACATGAAAACCAGAATGGCAGCTGTGCTGGCCGTTGCTGATATGCCTGCCTCTGCTGAAGCCGGGGAGCTGCTGTATGAAGCAAGTATGAAGGCCGATAATGCGGAGGATGAATACATTCCGCAGGCGTTCTTCGCAGCAGCGCTTACACACCAGGCTGGCTACTTCGGGGCAGCTCCGAAAGATGAGCACCTGGGGCACAAGCCAGACTCTGTCCTGACCCTCTCGGAGCGGATTGTGAAGAGCGCGAACCAGGAGAAATATGTTCTTGACAGGAGATCTCCTATCATGTTCCCACCGGACGTAACCGGGAAAGAGATTACAGTAAGAGCTTCTATCGGGCCGGCAGGTAACGGAATGGAAGGTGTAATAGTGGCACAGGGTGGAAAAGACGCAGGATACAGCCTGTACGTGCAGGACAATAAACTACACTGGCTGGTGAAGCAGGGAGGTAAAACCTATAAGGCAGTATCGACTGCAGCCTTGCCGGGAGAAAGGTTCAATGTTGTTGCCAGTCTCTCTAACGGTGGGCTGATGAGCGTTCTCGTGAATGATAGAAAAGTGGCGGAGGGAAAGGCCCCGGCGCTGTTTGCCTCGGCCCTGCCAGTGGCGGATGTACGCGTAGGCCGTGACCTTGACGACGAGAACAAAATCGGAGATTATCCTGAGAGGTTCTTCTTTAGAGGTGATTTTGGAAGAGGTAGCTCTTTGGAGCTTAAAAAGCCTGCGGCTAAAACAGCTATGGCCTCCACAAGCAAAAAAGCAGTGGCACCTGCAGCCAAAGCGGCTAAGAAAACTGCTTCGGCTAAAACTGCCACCGCTAAGACTGCGGCAAAGGCGGCAACCATCAACATCAAGGTGGTGGAGCATGAGATGAAGTTCGACAAGGAGTCTTTCAGTGTGAAGGCCGGCCAGAAGGTGACCATCAACTTCTCCAACCCTGATTTCATGCAGCACAATCTTGTAGTCATCATGCCGGGTACGCTGGAGAAGGTTGGAAAGGCAGCCGATGCGCTTGCCCGCGACCCGAAGGGTGCAGAGAAGAACTATATCCCGAACATGACAGAGGTTATCGTCGCCACTCCGCTGGTAGACCCGCAGGGCCGGGAGACGCTGGTGTTCACGGCTCCCGATAAGCCGGGTGAGTATCCTTTCGTGTGCACTGTGCCTGGCCACTGGCGCCTGATGAATGGCATCATTAAAGTAGAGGCAAGCAACATCTAAGACTTTAGCAAAAGGTAAAACACAGCAAAAGAAATGAGTTTGAAAGACATCAAGTTTGGCGTGAGCACCTGGCTCTGGACCTCGCCCTTCAGCACCGACACCGTCTCCCTCTTCCCCAGGATAAAGGAGATGGGCTA
>NZ_JBHUOX010000022.1:0-91820 GCF_042686245.1 Pontibacter toksunensis
ACCCGCACCTGGTGCACGAGTTCGTGAGCGCCTTGGTGGAGGGAAGGGAGCCGTACCCGAACGCGCGGCAGTCGGCCAACATCACCTGCGTGGGCATCCTGGCGCACGAGTCGGCCATGCAGGGCGGTAAGATCATGCAAATGCCTGATTTTACAATGGAGAAGGCAGAGAATGCTATTTCCAATAAGTGACGAAGCGAATGCTGGTATAGCATTAACAAGAATAGTAGCATACAAGAGAGGATCACTTTGTATTTATACTCCTGGTAGCATACATGGCATCACCTTCAATATAGCTACTTTATTTTGAGTGATACACTACTGGAGATGTAACACCTCCAATTGCTTTTCTTCCTGCCTGGCGATGAGTTGCTGAATCATTGCCTTACGTTGGAGGTGACAGACGCAGTAAAGTCAAAGCGGATTTGCTTTGACTTTACTGCTAATACAGATTTCCTGTAAAATCAGGTCTGGCTATAGGAAGGCCCACTGTTCAGGTGCAACCACTATAGGGAAATGCTATCTCACTTAAACTATATTGACCGCGAGCTTTACAATTAAATGGATGGTAATGAGGCAAAAATTATACGGTAGGTATGTTGCGTTTTCTGCTTTCATGCTTCTTTTATTTCAGGTATTACTGCCTTTAAGTGTGCAGGCGCAGCAGGCAGTGGCAACGCCTAAACCAGTTTCTATACAGGTAGACTTTTCTAAAGAAAAGGGTGAGATGAAGCCAATATGGGCTTGGTGGGGATATGATGAGCCCAACTATACCTACATGAAAGACGGGAAAAAGCTCCTTTCTGAAATTGCCGATTTAAGTCCGGTGCCAGTTTATGTGCGGGCACACAGCCTTCTGGTGACGGACGAGGGACCTCGGGCTGCCTTAAAATGGGGCTCCACCAATGCTTACACAGAAGACAAAAGAGGAAGACCAGTATACGACTGGACAGTTATTGATCAGATATTTGACACTTATGTTGAAAGGGGCATGAAACCCTTTGCACAAATAGGTTTTATGCCGAAAGCACTTTCAACGAAGCCGGAGCCCTACAGGCATAATTGGAAGCCAGGTGCTGAATACAGCGATATATACCTCGGTTGGGCTTACCCTCCAAAAGATTACAAGAAATGGGCAGAACTGGTTTATCAATGGGTGAGGCACTCCGTGGACCGTTACGGGAAAGAGGAGGTAGAAAGCTGGTATTGGGAACTGTGGAATGAGCCAAATATTGGCTACTGGCAGGGAACAACGGAAGAATACATCAAACTGTATGACTATACTGCTGACGCGGTAAAACGGGCTTTACCGACGGCCAGAATTGGCGGGCCGGAAACTACCGGACCGGGATGGGATAAGGCGGCCGATTTTCTCAGGACTTTTCTGGATCATGTTGTCAGTGGAAAGAATTATGCCACCGGTAAAACGGGTGCTCCTCTTGATTTCATCACCTTCCATGCCAAGGGAAGCCCTAAAGTGGTGAATGGAGTCGTACAAATGAATATGGGAGCCCAGTTGCGTGACATTGACAAAGGTTTCGAGATAGTGGCCTCCTATCCTCAGCTAAAGAATTTGCCTATCGTTATCGGAGAATCAGATCCGGAAGGATGCGCTGCCTGTTCTGAAGCAGACTACCCCCACAATGCTTACCGTAACGGGACGATGTATTCCAGCTATACAGCAGCTTCTTTTGCCAGGAAATACGAGCTGGCTGATCACCACGGTGTCAACTTGCTAGGGGCAGTAACTTGGGGATTTGAATTTGAGGACCAGCCATGGTTTGCAGGCTTCCGGGACATGGCCACGAATGGCGTGGACAAGCCAGTATTAAATGTGTTCAGGATGTTTGGTATGATGCAGGGAAACAGGGTAGAAGTGAGCAGTAATAGTATACCTGCGTCAGCCAACGGTAACCTGACTGCAAGTGCAAATAAGAAGAGCGGGCTGGCCTACGATTTCAAAGAAGTTCGCGACGCAAGTGTTAGAGGAGAAAGAACAGATGTTAACGCACTTGCTGCCAAAGATAAAAGTTCAGCCACCGTCATGGTATGGAATTACCACGATGATAATGTGGAAGCACCAGCTGCGCCGGTGGAAGTGAGCATGAAGGGTCTTCCAACGGACCAGGTACTACTGCACCATTACCGCATCGATAAGGAAAACAGTAATTCTTACGAGGCATGGAAAGAGATGGGATCGCCGCAGAACCCTAGCGCTGAACAAATAGCAGCACTTGAAAAAGCAGGGCAGTTACAGTTGCTCACTTCACCTCAGTGGGTGAAAACAAAAGATGGAAAAGCTACTGTACGAATGCAGTTGCCCCGACAGGGAGTGTCATTGCTTAGGCTTACCTGGTGATTAGGGTGTACTATATTAACATATAGTGTGAATCCTCTTTACCTCAAACCTGGATTTGCAACTGTGGTTTTTATGTTTTTAGAGGATATAGCGAACTGTGCAGAAGTAAGAAGTAATTTTAAATCAGACCCTCGATGAGCAGCGACTTTCCTGAAAGTGGCCACAGCTCACTTTTTATACTTTTGCCTCGCAGGATTACTTTATCTACCAGCGTTGCATCTACACTGCTGCTGAAAAACAAGTAACATGTGGTAGTGGTACAGTGGCAGAACAAGCTTAAATTTTATACAGCTTTTTCTCTATAGGGCGCACCGGAGAGTTACCTAATAGAATCTTGACTCCACAGATTCACTGTTCCTGCATAAATCTGCATCTTCAGTACTACTCAAAGCAGGGTAAGCACTATTGCCATACATGTTGTTTCAGTCGCTGTAAGGAATAAAAGTAATTGCTCAAGGTCCCTATCCTTCTGAATATTTATGTATGAGCGTCTGAATCAAATTATTTAAAGAGCCCAAAACAAGGCATAATGTTAATATAGTATCATGATTAGCTAAAAGACAGAAGCTTATCTTCAATAAATCAATGTAATTTAGTATTAGTTAAAAGATTCGGATATCCATCTAAAAGGAAAGGTTATATGAAGCGGAAGGCAACTGATGCTTTATAAAGCCTGTAAGGCACGTCTTGTTCTAAAAATGCAGGAACAAGTATGCTGCAGAAACTGCTATTTTTTTTGCAACAGAATCTCCAGCAATAGGATTTTTTAGGGATGCTGTTGTGTAGATTTCATCGGCAAAGCATCGTTTTTACGCTCAACTACCTCAGGCTTATGAATACATGTAGACACTAGGCTACTGGTTAAAAGTTATTCCTAACACAGGATGTAAAATGTGCTGTGCTGTAATAACTCCTCATACACAAACTGCTTAACTTATTTAAAACTTTTAATCTAACCACATGAAATGGAAATTCGCTAATCGGATTCTCGCGATGTCTGGCAGTGCGCTCTTATGCATCGTAGTTCCCTGCTTACAGAGTGGAAACGCTTTTGCTGGAGTCCCGGAGCGTGCAGGAGCCTCCTTCCAGGATACACAGGTGTCAGGAGTAGTCACATCAGCAGAAGATAATGTACCCTTACCTGGCGTATCTATCTCGGTAAAAGGGGGAACAACCGGAACAGTTACAGACGGCAATGGTAGGTTTCAGCTTTCAGCACCCAGCAATGCTACGCTGGTCTTTAGCTATATCGGCTTTACTTCACAGGAAGTACCTGTAGGCAACAGAAGCCAACTGAATGTACAGTTAAAAGTGGACCAGAAGCAGTTGGATGAGGTGGTGGTGATTGGATACGGTACACAGAAAAAAGGAGACGTTACCAGTGCTGTGTCGAGTGTTAGTAAAGAGGATTTTGTGCAGGGAGCCGTACGGGATGCTGCTCAGCTGGTACAGGGAAAAGTAGCCGGCTTGCGCATCTCAACACCAACCGGAGACCCGACTGCCAACACACAGATTAACTTGAGAGGTATAAGCTCCATTAACGGTAACTCAGCGCCGCTTGTGCTGATAGATGGTGTCCCTGGTAACCTGAATACAGTGGCACCGGAAGATATTGAGTCGGTGGATGTGCTGAAAGATGGTTCGGCGGCGGCTATATATGGAACGCGTGCCACAGGAGGTGTTATCTTGATTACTACCCGTAGAAACCGGACAGAGAAAAGCACCATTGAGTATAACGCCTATGCCAATGTGCAGACGATAGCCAGAAGACCGGAACTGCTGACAGGCGATGATTACCGCAGGCTTATTCAGGAAGAGGGTATTCCTTATACAGACTATGGTGGCAACACCGATTGGCTGGAAGAGATCATGCAGACCCCTGTCAGCCATAACCACAACCTGACATTTTTTGGGGGCAGCGCCACCACTAATTTTACCGGTTCCCTCAACTACCGGAACTGGGAAGGTATTTTTAAGCGGTCTGGTCAGGAGAGGTTTACTGTAAGAGCTGACCTGAACCACTCTATGTTCAACGATAAGCTCAGAGCGAATATACAGGTAATTAACCGCATCACTTCGGCAGAGCAGGGAGGCGCGGGTGGATACGCTTACCGGCAGGCGCTCATTCGTAACCCTACTGACCAGGTGAGAACTGCGACCGGTGAATGGCAACAGCGTGATGGATTCAATTATGTAAACCCTTTATCCCTCATTGAGGAAGCAAACTCTGAGAGTACTTTCAGAGAAATGAGGATGAGTGGTAGCCTGGACTATACACCAATCAAGGACCTTGACATCAGAATGCTGGTGTCTCACATCCAAACCAACTCTCTGTGGGGCTATGCCACAACTTTTGACCATTCAGACACCTGGCTGAATAACAGGAACAGTAACGCGGACCGTAGCACTGACGCTGAAAGAAGGAACCTGCTGGAATTAACCACCAATTATTCAAAAACAATAGACAGGCACCGGTTTACTGTGCTGGGTGGCTATAGCTGGCAGGATGAGGTATCGGAAGGTTTTAATGCAAGCAGCTGGAACTTCCCTACCGATGCCTATGGCTGGAATAATCTGGGAGCGGGGCAGGCACTTCAGGCAGGGCAGGCAGGGATGGGTAGCTATAAGCAGAAGTGGCAGCTCGCCGGTTTCTTCGGCCGAGTAACCTATGGCTGGAACGACAAATATCTGTTAATGGCCAGCGTGAGGCGTGAAGGATCCTCCAGATTCGGGATTAACAACCAATGGGGTACCTTCCCTGCAGCTTCAGTCGGCTGGAGAATCAGCAAGGAGCCCTTCATGCAAGGTATTGCCGCCATCACAGACCTGAAGCTACGGGCAGGTTACGGTGAGACTGGTACTATAGCCGGTTCTCCTTACCTGTCTCAGATCAGTTATAACTTCAGCCGGGTCAATGGTGCTTTTATTGGCGGAAAATGGGTGCCGGGATTTGTGCCCGCGCGTAACTTCAACCCCGATCTCCGCTGGGAAAAGAAAGCAGAATACAACGCCGGTCTTGACTTTGCGTTACTGGGCAACCGTATCAGCGGGTCCTTAGACGCTTACCGCCGTAACATCAACGACCTGTTGTACAGCTTCCCGGTGCCTACTCCTCCGTACCTGGTGGGTTCCACCATGATCAATGCCGGTACATTACGAAACGAGGGAATTGAAGTACTGGTGAATTTCATCCCTTTCCAGACCAACGACTTCAGCTGGAATTCAAACCTGACATATTCCACGAACCGCAATGAGCTGGTGTCTTTGTCAAACGATCAGTTTGAGGCCACAAACGATTTCTTTAACGAAGGTTATACCGGAGAGCCGGTGCAGGACTACACGCACCGCGTAATGGTGGGCGAGCCTGTCGGACGGTTCTATGTATGGAAAACGGTAGGGGTAGATGAAAACGGTGGCTGGCTGGTAGAAAATGCCAACGGAGAAACCATTCCAATAAATGATGCCACTCAGGAAGATCGCCAGTTCTACGGCAATGGTATACCAAAGCATATAGCAGGCTGGAATAACACGTTCCAGTATAAGAGCTTTGACCTGACAATAAACCTTCGGGGTGCATTTGGTCATGACATCCTTAATTTTCAGCGGATGTACTACGAGAATCCGAAGAACCCTGCCTATAACATGCTGAAAAATGCCTACGAACCGGTGTATGGGCAGCGGTTGAACAACGACCTGGTGTATGTGAGCCACTACATTGAGAAAGGGGACTATGTAAAGGTAGACAATGTAACATTTGGCTACACCTTGCCTGCCAACCTGATCAGCTTTGTAAGAAACGCCAGAATTTATGTATCAGGACTTAACCTGGTTACGATAACGGACTACCAGGGAATAGATCCGGAGGGTGTAAGCTACACAGGTTTTGATCCGGGCAACGACCAGCGGGATAAATACCCTACCACCCGCACCTTCACAGCAGGCCTTAATGTATCATTCTAACATTTTAGGAATCATGATCACGAAAAAAAGAATTACCTTATATATGTTAGCCGCCACCATGGGGGCAACAGGATTTATCAGCTCATGTACGGACCTGGACGAGGAAGTATACTCAGAAGTTCTTTCCACGAGTTTTCAGCCTACCGAAAGGGATATACCCGCTATTATTGCTCCGGTATATGCTTCATTCAGGGGTTTAATGATGGGATGGCAGGGCTACCTTGATTTGCAGGAAGAACCGGGGGATGCTATTGTCACTCCCGCCCGCCCCAACGGGTGGTACGATGGAGGCACTTACCTGCGGATGCACACGCACACCTGGACACCTTTGCAATGGCAGCCAAGAAATACCTGGCTGAGTGCCTACCGGAGCATCACCACTGCAAACCGGATACTGGCCCAGATAGAGGACGGAGAGATTCCGATTGAAAGCGGAAGAGAAGCGCTGGAGGCAGAGTTGAAAGCAGCACGGGCTTTTGCGTATTACCTGTTGCTGGATAACCACGGCAATGTGCCTATTGTAACTGATTTCAAAGATGTGGAACTCCCGGTGCAACGGACACGGCAGGAAGTGTATGACTTTGTTGTAAACGAACTGTTGGAAGTGATTCCCCTCCTGAGCGAAGACCCGTCTGCCACTTACGGACAGCTTAACAAATGGGGTGCTAAAGCCCTGCTGGCGAAAATCTATTTAAATGCAGAGGTGTATACAGGCACTCCGCAGTGGGATAAATGTATAGAGCAGTGTAACGACATCATAAACAGTGGGCTGTACATGCTGGATCCCATTTACTCTGATGTTTTTACTTATACCAACCACAACTCCAATGAGATCATATTTGCGGTCCCTTATGATGAGATTTACGGTACCGGGAATATTACGCATATGAAGACCCTGGACCCGCTGAGCAGGTTTGTGTACAGCATGCAAGCCGGCCCCTGGGGAGGAAACGCTGCAGTGCCTCAGTTTATCGATACGTACGATCCGCAGGATACCCGCCTGACTGATACCTGGATTATGGGACCGCAAAAAAGCGCTACAACCGGAGAAGTGGTTATTGACTATGTCAACGTGCTGCCCAGCATTGCTGCTGCAAAGTCTAACCAGGGTTACCGGATAGGCAAGTATAAAATAAAGCCTGGCGCAACCGGTGCGCTGGATAACGATTACCCCGTGTTCCGCTATGCTGATGTGCTGCTGATGAAAGCAGAAAGCCTGCTGCGTACAGGACGGGCTGATGAGGCCGCTGAACTGGTAACTCAGGTACGCCAGCGGGCATTCAGAAATACCGATCCGGCTAAAGCTGTCGTAACGGGTGCTGAACTGATGATGGGAAGCACGTATGAGTATGGCTATCAGGATGAAACAGGTGAAATTTTAGATGGGCCAGGCAGTGGGGGAGAAGACATCCAGTTTGGCAGAATGCTGGATGAACTCGGCTGGGAGTTTGCCGCAGAGGCACACCGCCGGCAGGACCTGATTCGCTTCGGTGTGTACACAACAAAAGCATGGTTTAACCACATGCCAAGTGAACCTTACAGAATACTGTTTCCGATACCAGAAGCGGAATTAAACACGAACCCGAACCTGAAGCAAAATCCAGGGTACTAGAACATCATGTTAGGTAGATAGAATAAGGCTGCTCGCTGGTGCCTCTTTACAAGAAAGAGGTTGCTGGTGAGCAGTTCTTCTTATAAAAGGGCAACACTTGATTGTTGCCTGCTACTAAATGCTGGTTAAGGCAATAAGGTAGAAATAGCAAGGGAGAGAGTACCCCCATAGACAGTTGAAATATCCCCGGCCTGAAAAAAGAACAGCTTCAGGCACTGCAATAAATCAAGCCAACGGCAGTGGTGAAGAATATTTTTCCCTATGAAGTTTTACATATTCTGAGGGCGTGTAAGAAGTGATTTCTTTAAACTGGCGGTTAAAGTAGGAGATATTGTCAAAGCCGCACTCAAAGGCTGTTTCCCGGATATTCCACTTGTCCTCTATCAGCAGGCGGCACGCGTGGCCGATGCGGATTTCGTTGAGGAAGCTGGAAAAGGTCTTGCTGGTATGCTGTTTAAAATAGCGGCAGAAGGCATTGATGCTCATGTTGGCGATGTTAGCCGCCTCCTGTAGCTTCACCTCCTCCGAAAAGTTGCTCATAATGTACCGGAACACATCGTTGATCTTTTTGCTGTCTGTGTCATTCTGGGGCCCGTCGAAGCCCACGGAGGAAAGCGGTTCCAGTTCTTTAGACAGCGAGAGCAGGTGTAGAATAGTAAAAAGCTGAATGAACCGTTCAAAGCCTTCCAGGTGGAGCATCTCCTGAACTAAGGCTGTTACCTGCTTCTTTGTTTCTCCCTTGATACGAAGGCCCCGCTTGCTGGCGAGCAGCAGCTTATGCACAGGAAAGACTTCAGGTAATGACAGGAAAGAGTCTCCGAACGATTCCATCTGGAAAAACAGGGAGATGTTCCTGGCTTTTAGGCCTGGGTCTTCGTCATAGTACCTTTTATCGTTGCGGAACACGTGCGGGAGGTTAGGGCCCAGGAGCAGGATTTCTCCGGAGCTGAAGCTGCCAATGCTATCACCGATGAAACGGGTCCCAGAGCCCTCGCAGATAAACATTATCTGGACTTCAGGATGGAAGTGGAGGTGGTCGTAAAAATGGGGCTGTTCCTCATACTGCACGCGTATGGTTTCGCCCGAGGTTTTGGGAATTTGAAAGTATACAGGTTTCATGGCTCCGTATGCTACTATACAACAATGTTACCCATAAGTTAAGGAAAAAAAGGAATAGGAAGATAGTATAGTGTTATGAAAGGGTGAAATACTGAAAATATGCCAGCAGGTTACCACTTAGATTTGTGTATACCATGCAAACCAATTAGTACATCGTATCTAACAAGGCGCTTCTGCACTTTCAGAACCAGTTAAGGTGCATCTTCGGATTAATCAATTAAACATGCTTCGGAAGAAGTATATCAGTTACAACAAAACAATCAGACATATGAGAGTAGAATGGGAGGGGGTTTTCCCTGCGGTGACCACCAAGTTCACAGAAGACGACAGACTCGACATCGAAGCCTTCCTGGCCAACATCGGGGCGCAGCTCGCTGCCGGCGTGAGCGGCATCATCCTGGGGGGCACCCTGGGGGAGGCCAGCACCCTAAGCGAGGAGGAGAAGGCGGTGCTGGTGCGCGAGACGGTCTCCTTTGTGGAGGGCCGGGTGCCGGTCATCCTCAACATCGCCGAGCAGACCACGGCGGGGGCCGTAGAAGCGGCCGCATCCGCCGGGCGCAACGGGGCCAGCGGGCTGATGCTGCTGCCGCCCATGCGCTACAAGGCCGATGAGCGGGAGACGGTGGCTTACTTCAAGGCCGTGGCCGCCTCCACTCATCTGCCCATCATGATATACAACAACCCCATCGACTACCGCATCCTGGTCACGCTGGACATGTTCTCAGAGCTGGTGGAGTGCGACAACATCCAGGCCGTGAAGGAGTCGACGCGGGAGGTGGGCAACATCACGCGCATGCACAACCGCTTCGGCGAGAGGTTCCGCATCCTCTCAGGCGTGGACACGATAGCCCTGGAGAGCCTGGTGCTGGGGGCGGACGGCTGGGTGGCCGGTTTAGTCTGTGCCTTCCCAAGGGAGACGGTGGCCATCTATGAGCTGGTGAAGGCGGGCAGGCTGAAGGAGGCGGTGGCGCTGAACCGGTGGTTCTACCCGCTGCTGGAGCTGGACGTGCACCCCAAGCTGGTGCAGAACATCAAGCTGGCCGAGGTGCACACGGGCTTGGGTACAGAGCAGGTGCGGCTGCCAAGGCTGCCGCTGGAGGGGGAGGAGCGCGAGCAGGTGCTCCACATCATCCAACAGGCCCTCAGCACAAGACCAAATCTCGATGATATGCTCGATGGACAGCAGGTAACTCAAAAACGTAGGGTTGCTGCCGAGTAACATGAAGTAGAAAGCCGATGCTTATTCATCATGCATCGGCTAAAAGAATAATATATCCAGTTAACGATCAGCCGGATGAAAAAAAAGATCAGTCTCTTTATTCCTTTAGCCTTGGTGCTATCGGGCGCTTTTGCACAATCAGGAATGAGAAGTGTAGAGCCGGTAAACTTTTCAAAAGTGACCATCAACGACTCGTTCTGGAAACCCCGCATCGACCAGGTCGCAACGGTTACAATTCCGGTTTGTGTGGAGCAGACGGAGGTGAAAACGCCCCGAATCCAGAACTTCGAGATCACAGCCGGGCTGAAGGAAGGGGAGTTCAAAGGCATTTTCTATGATGATTCTGATGGGTTTAAGGCGCTGGAGGCGATTGCTTATTCTCTGAAAAACAGACCAGACCCGCAACTGGAGCAGAAAGCAGACCAGTGGATTGACATCATTGCTAAAGCACAGCAGCCGGATGGGTATATCAACACCTATTACACCCTCCAGTTTCCGGAGAAGCGCTGGACAGACATGAGCATGCACGAAGATTACAACGGCGGCCACCTGATAGAAGCTGCCGTTGCCTACTACGATGCTACTGGCAAAAAGAAACTGCTGGACGTTGCTACGAAAATCGCTGATCACTTCGCCTCTTTGTTCGGCCCTGATAAGCAGCATTGGGTAACCGGCCACCAGGAGCTGGAACTGGCCCTGGTGAAGCTTTACAAAACCACGAATAACAAGAAGTACCTGGACCTGGCAGATTGGTTGCTGGAAGAGCGCGGGCATAAGCTGGCGAAAGGCTACACCTGGACAGACTGGAAAGATACGGCCTATGCGCAGGACGTACTGCCTGTTAAACTACAGAAGCAGATAACAGGCCATGCTGTCCGTGCCATGTACCTGTATACAGGTGCTGCTGACGTAGCCACTCATACCGGCGACAAAGCTTACATGGATGCCATGAAAACGGTTTGGGAGGATGTAGTATACCGCAACATGTACATTACGGGTGGTATCGGTTCATCAGGTCGGAACGAAGGTTTTTCGCAGGACTATGATTTGCCGAACGAAAGGGCGTATGCGGAGACCTGTGCCTCGGTAAGTATGGTGTTCTGGAACCAGCGTATGAACTCCCTTACCGGAGACAGCAAGTACGTGGACGTGCTGGAGCGTAGCCTGTACAACGGAGCCTTGGATGGTTTATCTTTAAGCGGCGACCGTTTCTTTTATGGCAATCCGTTGGCTTCGCAGGGGCAGCACGAACGCAGCGCGTGGTTTGGCACCGCCTGTTGCCCTTCAAACATTTCACGTTTAATTGCCTCGCTCGGAAACTATATTTATGCGCAGTCTGGTAACGGGATTTGGGTGAACCTGTATGTTGGCAGCGAATCCACGTTTGATGTGGGGAACAAAAAGCTTCCGGTGGAGATGAAGACCAACTACCCATGGGAGGGCAAGGTCCAGTTAACGCTTAACCCGAGTTCAGCCACAAAATCAGCCCTGCATCTACGCATACCTGGCTGGGTGCAGGGGCAGCCTGTGCCTGGGGATTTATACCGCTTCTATGACCAGGCGCCTGACAAGTTTACT
Source organism: Pontibacter toksunensis (assembly GCF_042686245.1). Classification (NCBI taxonomy): domain Bacteria; kingdom Pseudomonadati; phylum Bacteroidota; class Cytophagia; order Cytophagales; family Hymenobacteraceae; genus Pontibacter; species Pontibacter toksunensis. The sequence goes on from NZ_JBHUOX010000022.1 coordinate 11,847, forward strand.
GTTCTTTTGAACGGCAAGGAAGTCGCTTATAAAATGGATCAGGGGTATGCCGTGATAGACAGGAAGTGGAAAAAAGGCGATAAGGTAGAGTTTAACTTTCCGATGGAAGTGAAGCGGGTGGTTGCAAAAGACAGCCTGTTGCAAAACAACAACCGGATAGCCCTGCAGCGGGGCCCGCTGGTGTATTGCGTGGAAGGCGTTGACAACGACGCACAGGCATGGAACATGGTGGTACCGGAGAACACCGCCTTTACGGCCAGCTACAACAAAGACCTGCTTCGTGGTGTGGTAACCCTGAAAGCAGAAGTACCCGTGGTTAACGCCAGTGCAGATGGCTTGTCTGTTGCTACGCAGCGAAAAACCATCACCGCTATCCCTTACTATGCTTGGGCAAACAGGGGTAAAAGCCCGATGCAGGTTTGGCTGCCTACTAAAATCAGCGACATCAAATTGAACTACTAGGGGTAAAACGGAACAGCGTTTAAAGCAAGATTGCCGGAACAGTTTCTTTACCTGTTTTACCAGAATTAAGAACCCATATGTTTCATAAAGACACCTACAAACAGAGAAGAGCGCAACTGAAAAGGCAAGTAGGAAGCGGCCTGATCCTGCTCTTAGGAAATGAAGAGAGCAGCATGAACTATAAGGACAACTGGTACCCCTTCCGGCAGGACAGTTCTTTTCTCTATTTCTTTGGCCTCGATCAACCTGGTTTAGTCGGTGTGATTAATGTGGACAAGGACACCGAAACAATCTATGGCAATGAGGCTACGGTAGACGATATCGTGTGGACGGGGGTACAGGAGCCCCTGAAGGAATTAGCAGCAAGAACGGGTGTCTCAGAAACCAAGCCTTTAGCGGCCCTAGCCACTGATATAAAAAATGCACGTAGCCGGAACCAGCCTATCCATTTTTTGCCTCCATACAGGCCGGAGCACCAGCTCAGGTTAAGTTTTTGGCTGGATGTTCCCCCGCATGCTGTAAAGGAGAACGCTTATGTTCCCCTCATCAAGGCGGTGGTGGCACAACGTTCCATCAAGTCCTCGGAAGAAGTAGCTGAAATTGAAAAAGCCGTGAATATATCGGTTGACATGCAGTTGGCGGCTGCGGGCTTTGCCGCAGCAGGAATGGCCGAAGCCGAAGTAGCCAGCCAGTTGTATGAAACGGCCATACGTGCAGGAGGCAGACTGGCTTTTCCGGCTATTCTGACTGTAAACGGACAGATACTCCACAATCATTACACCGACACAGTGCTTCGGGAAGGCCAGATGGTGCTCTGTGATTGTGGTGCAGAAACGGCCATGCACTATGGCGGCGACCTGACCCGGACGTTTCCGGTGAACAGGCAATTCTCAGATCAGCAGAAGGAAATCTACGAAATTGTTTTGCATGCCTATACTTCTGCCGTTGCGATGCTGAAACCTGACGTATTGTACAAAGACATCCACCTTGGAGCATGCGAAAAGCTGGTGGAAGGGCTGCAGCAAATCGGGTTGATGAAGGGAGACATACAGGAGGCCGTGGCGCAGGGAGCACATGCCCAGTTCTTCCCCTGTGGCTTGGGCCACATGATGGGGCTGGATACGCATGACATGGAAAATCTGGGAGAGGAGTATGTAGGTTACACAGAAAACCTCCGGAAAAGCACCCAATTCGGGTTGAAGTCGCTCCGCCTGGGCCGTGCGCTCGAAGCTGGCTTTGTGCTCACGGTAGAACCCGGCCTATACTTTAACCCGGACCTGATGGATTTATGGTCTGGGGAAAAGAAGTTTGCCGAATTCATCAACTACCATAAATTGGAAGCCTTCCGTGACTTCGGAGGAATCAGGATAGAAGAAGATTTTCTCATTACGCCAACAGGAAGCCGCCTGTTTGGCAAACCCCTGCCCAAAACGGTAGAGGGTATAGAAGCGCTACGATAAAGGCTATATATAAATCTAAGCAAACGGAGCCACCGGCTACATGTTAATATAGTAGCAGCATCTGCTAATATACAGTCAAAACGCCTCAGGGAGATAAGGTATAGTTGGATAGATGTGAAACCGGTAGACAGGTTCTCACTGTTTGAAAAAGAATTATTCCAAAGCTTATGAAATTAGCAAAACTCCTAGCCTGCGCGGTAGGATTTTCTGTATTCGCTCATACCACGACAATCGCGCAGCATCATGATTATCCCATCCAACCGGTGCCCTTCACGCATGTGCATGTGCACCGGTTGGATGGGATAATCATGATGCAGGTAAACGCCACAGTTACCATACCGCATACTTTAAAGAAGAGCAAAGAAAACGGCCGCATCGATAACTTCCTGAGAGCTGCCGGAAAACTTGAAGGCGACAAACTAACGCAGTTTACTTTTGATGATACCGACATCTACAAAGTAATTGAAGGTGCTTCCTACGCCATGCAGGTGCAGAAGAATCCTGAACTGGACACTTATGTGGATTCACTGATCACCATCATCGGCGAAGCCCAGGAAGAGGATGGATACCTGTTTACCTTCCGCACGATTAACCCTGCCAAACCACACGACTGGGTGGGTACAAAACGCTGGGAGAAGGTAGAAGACCTAAGCCATGAGCTGTATAATTCCGGCCACTTGTTTGAAGCTGCTGTAGCACACTACCAGGCTACAGGTAAAAAATCACTGTTGCACATTGCCATTAAAAATGCTGACTTGCTTGTGCGGGATTTTGGCTATGGCAAAGAAGAAAAGTACCCAGGGCACCAGGTAGTAGAGATTGGACTGGCAAGGCTGTACCGGGTGACTGGCAAAAAAGAATACCTCGATCTGGCTAAGTTCTTCCTCGATGTAAGAGGCCCGGGTGACAAGGAGTATAACTAGGCGCACAAACGCGTGGCAGAGCAGCACGAGGCAGTAGGCCACGCTGTAAGAGCGACCTATATGTATACGGCCATGGCGGATGTTGCCGCCCTCACAGGCGACCAGAGCTACTTAACAGCCATCGATGCTATCTGGGGCGATGTGGTGAATAAGAAAATGTACATCACAGGAGGCATCGGTGCGACAGGGCATGGAGAAGCCTTTGGGAAAGCCTATGACCTGCCAAACATGTCTGCCTATGCTGAAACATGCGCCTCTATCGCGAATGTGTACTGGAACAGCCGCATGTTTTTACTGCATGGCGATGCCAAGTACGTGGATGTGCTGGAGAGAACGCTCTACAATGGATTGCTGGCAGGAGTTTCTCTGTCCGGCGACCGCTTCTTCTACCCGAATCCCTTGGCCTCGATGGGGCAGCACCAGCGGGGCGAGTGGTTTAGCTGTGCCTGCTGCATTTCTAACATGACCCGTTTTATGGCCTCTGTACCAGGCTATGTGTATGCACAGAACAACAACGATGTATACGTGAACCTGTTCATGAGCAACACCAGTGACATAGCACTTCCTGCCGGAGAGGTAAACATCAGGCAAGAGACAAATTATCCGTGGGAGGGCAGAATCAATTTCGAGATAGACCCTAAAAAGAACAAAGCCTTTACGCTAAAACTCAGGGTGCCGGGATGGGCGCAGCAAAAGCCCGTACCCGGAAATCTGTACAGCTTTGTGGATGCCACGGAGCGCCCAATCACGCTAACTGTGAACGGGAAGCCGGTGAAGTACCAAATGGATAAAGGCTATGCCGTGCTAAAGCGCAAGTGGAAAAAAAGTGACAAAGTATCGCTGAACCTGCCCATGGAAACAGAAAAGGTGGTAGCGCATGAAAGCGTAAACGATGACAAAGGAAAATTTACTTTCCAGCGTGGCCCATTGGTGTACTGCCTGGAGGGACCTGATAACAAAGACAGAATCGTTCAGAACATTATGGTTAGCAAAGATGCTCCTGTTGAAGAGACTTTCCAGGCCAGCTTATTGAACGATGTGAATATAATCAAGACCAATGGCCTTAGCACAAAGAAGCAGCTAAATTCTGAAGAACTGATAAAAACAGAGCAGGAGGTAACGGCCATACCCTACTACGCCTGGGCGAACCGTGGCGCCAGCGATATGATGGTATGGGTGCCTTACGAAGCATCAGCCTCCAAGCCGCAACCAGCACCTACTATCGCCTCTACCAGCAAAGTGTCCTCATCGCTGCCGAACGTTAGAACCATTAACTCCCTGGTTGATCAGTATGACCCGGTGGATTCAAAGGATTCCAATTACCCCTATTTCCATTGGTGGCCGAAAAAGAACACAGTAGAGTTTGTGCAGCTGGATTTTGACAAAGAGCACACGGTGTCTGAATCGAAAGTATACTGGTATGACGACAGCCCCTGGGGCGGTTGTACAGTGCCGGCAGCCTATACCCTCTACTACAAAAAGGGCGAAGAGTGGCTTCCCGTTTCCAACACGGGTGCTTATGAAATCGTAAAAGACAAGTATAATGTGGTAAAGTTTAAGCCAGTAAAAACCACAGCACTCAAAATGGAAGTGCAGCTGCCAGCCAACGCTGCAACGGGCATTCACGAATGGGCGGTACAGTAATAACTCACAGCAAAGGCCATCCTGCTCTGCAGGACGAAACCTCCCAAAGACGAAACATAGGTTACTTCCACAGTTAAAAAACTGAAATCAGGCTTTTCGGGTGCTTCATCAGCTGAAAAGTCTGATTTTTTTATACATTTAGGTAAGCTGTAGCAGCATGGGGATATAAAGAGAGAACGCAGTCATGGGCTTTATCATACACAAATCATCGCAGGGACTTGAAAAGTTAAATACAGGTAGAACGCGGCAGTGGCTTGCCAACGGGCAATCAGGCACTACAAGTACTGCCCTGATAGAAAACTATTTTGAGGAGGGCGGCTTTGTTCCCCCACACTATCATCGGACGGAAGAGTTACTCATATGCCTCGAAGGACATGGCCTTGTTATCATGAATGATGCGTACTATGATTTCCCCGCAGGAAGTGTAGCTGTGATAGAACCCATGACCGTTCATGAGGTGCGAAATACGGGGAAAGAGACAATGCACATGCTGGGCTTCTTCCCTGAGGCAGATCCAAAAACTATATGGATAGATAACGATGAAGTGCTGCCAGTGAAGCCAGAAGCATAACTACAAAATTCATAAGCCAGGTATAAAAAAGCAAATGAATACCGGCGCCTTGAACCCTTAACTAAAAGAATACCGCAAATGTCGAATAATGTGATTTTCAAATTGTGCAACATACTGCTGTTGCTGGCCTGCACGGCTGGTGCTTTTGCCCAAACCCCTGAATTTACCCGGCAGGATACCTTGCGTGGTTCCATCACAAAGGAGCGTGCGTGGTGGGATTTGACCTATTACCATCTGGATGTGAATGTAAACCCCGGCGACAGCACTATCCGCGGAGTGAATACTATCCAGTACAAAGTATTAGAACCAAGCCGCGTGATGCAGGTTGACCTGCAGCCACCTATGCAGATTGAAAAAGTCGTGCAGCAGGGGAAAGAGTTGAAGTTTAACAGGGAGGGCAACGTCTATTTTATTCAGATAGGCGAAAATCAGAGAAAGGGAGAGGTAAACAAGGTAGAGGTGTTCTTCGGTGGCAAGCCCGTGGTTAGCACGAACCCTCCCTGGAGCGGTGGCCTTACCTGGAAGAAAGATGCGCAGGGAAATGCTTTTGTTGCGAACTCAAACCAAGGCGACGGCGCCAGCTTATGGTGGCCGGTGAAAGACCATATGTACGATGAACCGGACAGCATGCTCATCAGCGTAACGGTGCCGAAGCACCTGATGGATGTGTCGAATGGCAAGCTTAGAAAAGTGGAGCAGCGAAACGATAGTACCAGGACATTTCACTGGTTTGTTTCTAATCCGATTAACAACTACGGCGTTAACATCAGTGTTGGGGATTACGCCCATTTCTCAGAAAAGTATAAGGGCGAGAAGGGAACACTGGACCTTGATTACTATGTGCTGAAAGAGAACCTGGAGAAAGCCAAGGCACAATTCAAAGATGCGCCACGTATGCTACAGGCTTTTGAGCATTGGTTTGGCCCTTACCCTTTCTATGAGGACGGCTTCAAGCTCATTGAGGTTCCTTATCTCGGGATGGAGCACCAGAGCTCCGTGACCTATGGCAATGGGTATCAGAACGGGTACAGAGGAAGGGATTTAAGCGGCACAGGCTGGGGCCTGAAATTCGATTTCATCATCATTCACGAGTCCGGGCATGAATGGTTTGCCAATAACATTACCTACAAGGATATAGCGGATATGTGGATTCACGAAAGCTTCACGAATTATTCGGAGGGCCTTTTTGTGGATTACCACTATGGGAAAGATGCCGGCAATGCATACGTGATTGGTACACGGCAAGGCATCAAGAACGACAAGCCCATTATAGGGAAATACGATGTGAACTACAGGGGTTCCGGCGATATGTACCCGAAGGGAGGCAACATGCTGCATACCCTGCGGCAGGTGGTGAACGACGACGAAAAATGGCGCAGTATACTTCGTGGGCTTAACCGTGAATTCTACCACCAGACCGTGACGACGCAGCAAATTGAGAACTACCTGAGTAAGCAGACAGGCCGCGACCTCTCTGCATTTTTTGACCAGTATCTACGCGATGTCAGGATTCCAAAACTGGAGTACCAGGTTACCGGCAACGGACTCAGGTACAGGTGGGGTAACAGTGTGGCAGGATTCAACATGCCCGTGAAAGTATCTCTGGACGGCAAAGAAAAATGGCTGGAGCCGACTACTTCCTGGAAGGAACTGAAGGTGAAGGGAAAGCCCTCACTGAAAGTGGACCCGAACTTTTATGTAGAGACCGCTGCCGTATCTACTGTGCCCTAGGTGTATAAGCGTGAAGTTTAGGAGGAGTTAGCTTCTACTCAGGGAACGCTTGCCGGTTACTTATTTGCTGATGCTTCCCCAATTTCTATCGTAACATACTACTGTTTTAACACTGTGGCTTCCCTGGATTTGGTAATATAATTAGGTTCATTAGTTTGTGAACACCTAAGAAAGTCTCCTTCCTTTTAAGTTAATATAGTATCATAATTGGTTAGTATGCAGAAGGTGTTTTAAGGGTTTAAACTGCTTCTTGCATATAGTCTTCACCTAAAAGCAGAAAACACATGGCTCTTCTTCCACACTCCGGCAGGAACGTTCTGATACCAGCACTGTCACGCGCCAATTCTCCTTTGATCTGGCTGTTGGCTGGGCTGGTGCTATGCTGCCCTACATCCCTTTTGGGACAGGGCACACGGGAGGACTACAAGCGGGCAGAGGCGCAGAAGCAAGCCATGGAGGGCAAAGTATACCACGCCCCCCGCAGTTTCAACTGGCTGGAAGGGGAGGAGCGGTTCTGGTATATCAGCCAGACCCCGCGTGGGAAAGAGTTTCTGCTGGTGGATGCTGTGAAGCGCAGGAAAAAACCGGCTTTCGACCAGGAGCGGCTGGCGAAGGCCCTCTCCGCTGCTACAGGAGAAGAGGTACTGCCTTACAAACTGCCCTTCTCCACCGTTACCTTCTCCGACAAAGGCAAAAAACTGAACTTTGAGCATAACGATAAGGAGTGGGTCCTTTCGCTTAATTCTTATAAGCTGCAGGAAAAAGGAAAGGCAGCGGAGCGGGAAAACAGGTACTGGGGTGCAGGCCGTGACGAATTGGGCAACAAACCCGTCACTTCGCCGGATAGCCAGTGGGTGGCTTTCATCAAAAACTACAACCTCTATGTTAAACCTGCTGACAAGAAGCGTAATGAAGAGTACCAGCTGAGCTACGACGGCTCCTCAGGAGATTACTACTCTTCGTTCATCTCCTGGTCACCTGACTCAAAGCGGCTGGCCACAAACAAGGTCCGCCCGGGCCAGGAACACCCGCTCCACCTGCTTGAGTCTTCGCCACAGGATCAACTGCAGCCAAAGCTGCACACCCGCCACTACCTTAAGCCAGGAGACGCTCTGCCCCAGAAGGAGCCGCAGCTTTTCCTGTTGGATACAAAACAGCAGGTAAGTATCGATGCTTCGCCTTTCAACCCCGACGAGCAGTACGGCCTGTCGAACCCAAGTTGGCGGAAGGACGGGCGCTCCTTCACAGTAGAGTATAACCAGCGGGGCCACCAAGCCTATAAAGTGCTGGAGGTAGACGGAGCGACGGGTAAAGTGAAAGTACTCATCAAGGAAGAAAGCACTACCTTTATCGACTACAGCGGCAAGAAGTATAGGAATGATGTTTCCGATGGAAAAGAAATCATCTGGGCCTCAGAGCGCGATGGCTGGAACCACCTTTACCTCTTCGACGGAGAGACAGGTAAAGTGAAAAACCAGATAACAAAAGGCGACTGGGTAGTGCGTCAGGTGGTGCACGTGGACGAGAAGAAGCGGAGCATCATCTTTGGTGGCAGCGGCAGAGAAAAAAACCAGGACCCATACTTTGTGCAGTACTATAGGGTAAACTTCGACGGCAGCGGCCTCACTGCGCTCACCTCTGAGAATGCCCACCATACAGCCTCCTTCTCCAAAGGACACCAGTACTTTGTGGATGCCTACTCCAGGGTAGACCAGCCGCAGGTGGCAGTGCTGCGAAGTGCCTCAGACGGCAAGGTTGTCATGGAGCTGGAAAAGGCAGATGTGGCGGGGTTGTACAAGGCGGGCTGGAAGGCTCCGGAGGTGTTCACTTCCAAGGCCAGGGATGGTGAGACAGATATCTGGGGCATCATCATCCGGCCCAGCAACTTCGATGCCGCTAAGAAGTACCCTGTCATCGAATACATTTATGCCGGACCGCACAGCGCCTTCGTACCTAAAACATTTGGTGGGGCACGCAACCTGCACGAGTTAGCGGAACTAGGTTTTATTGTAGTCCAACTGGATGGGATGGGCACCTCGAACCGCTCAAAGGCTTTCCAGGACGTGAGCTGGAAAAACCTCAAGGATGCCGGTTTCCCCGATAGGATAGCCTGGATTAAGGCAGCAGCCAAAAAGTACCCTTACATGGACATTGACAGGGTAGGCATTTTCGGGACTTCTGCAGGAGGACAAAGCTCTGCCGGTGCACTCCTGTTCCACCCCGATTTTTATAAAGTAGCCGTTTCTTCCTCGGGCTGCCACGACAACCGTATGGACAAGATTTGGTGGAATGAGCAATGGATGGGCAAAATCGGCCCTCACTACGCGGCCTCCTCCAATGTGGAGAACGCCCACAAGCTGCAAGGGAAACTGATGCTCATACTTGGGGAAATGGACGACAACGTAGACCCTGCCTCTACACTGCAGCTCGTCAATGCCCTGATTAAGGCAAACAAGAACTTTGAGTTCCTGATGATACCGGGAGCAGGGCACACATCTGGCGGGGATTACGGGGAGCACAGGCGGCGGGATTTCTTTGTCAGGCACCTGCTCGGCGTAGAGCCACCGGAATGGGAACAGGTGAACAACGATTCCTCTGCCAAATTATAAAGTGCGGAGTGAGAACAGATTTTAAAAAGCATTTATTCAACAAAACAATCAGACATATGAGAGTACAATGGGAGGGAGTTTTCCCTGCGGTGACCACCAAGTTCACAGAAGACGACAGGCTCGACATCGAAGCCTTCCTCAGTAACATCGAGGCGCAGCTCGCTGCCGGCGTGAGCGGCATCATCCTGGGGGGCACCCTGGGGGAGGCCAGCACCCTGAGCGAGGAGGAGAAGGCGGTGCTGGTGCGGGAGACAGTCTCTTATGTGGAGGGCCGGGTGCCGGTCATCCTCAACATCGCCGAGCAGACCACGGCAGGGGCTATTGAGGCGGCCGCATCCGCCGGGCGCAACGGGGCCAGCGGGCTGATGCTGCTGCCGCCCATGCGCTACAAGGCCGATGAGCGGGAGACGGTGGCTTACTTCAAGGCCGTGGCCGCCTCCACTCATCTGCCCATCATGATATACAACAACCCCATCGACTACCGCATCCTGGTCACGCTGGACATGTTCTCAGAGCTGGTGGAGTGCGACAACATCCAGGCCGTGAAGGAGTCGACGCGGGAGGTGGGCAACATCACGCGCATGCACAACCGCTTCGGCGAGAGGTTCCGCATCCTCTCAGGCGTGGACACGATAGCCCTGGAGAGCCTGGTGCTGGGGGCGGACGGCTGGGTGGCCGGTTTAGTCTGTGCCTTCCCAAGGGAGACGGTGGCCATCTATGAGCTGGTGAAGGCGGGCAGGCTGAAGGAGGCGGTGGCGCTGAACCGGTGGTTCTACCCGCTGCTGGAGCTGGACGTGCACCCCAAGCTGGTGCAGAACATCAAGCTGGCCGAGGTGCACACGGGTTTGGGCACCGAGCAGGTGCGGCTGCCGCGGCTGCCGCTGGAGGGGGAGGAGCGCGAGCAGGTGCTCCACATCATCCAGCAGGCCCTCGACACAAGGCCAAACCTGGATGAACTGCACCTGGAGCAGCAGGTGTCCAAAAAAGATAAAGTTCCTGCTGAGTAACATGCTAAGCAGGATTTGACGATATTCCTGTATTCGTACAGTAGAAATCTACATATGCTCTGCAGGTTTAACCTGCAGAGCATATACACATCATCTTAAAAAGCAGAATATGCCATTTGAACAGATTTTAAATCAATCAGAAGAAGCATTTAAGATATACAAGAAAACAGCAGGCAGTAAGAAGGCTGAGTTTCTAAGAGCAGTTGCTGCCGAAATAGAGGCACTTGGCGATGAGTTGATACAGACGGCAAGCGCGGAATCTAATCTGCCTGCAGGGCGCATCACAGGTGAGCGGGGCAGAACGATGAACCAGTTGCGGCTCTTTGCTGATTTGCTGGAAGAAGGAACCTGGTTGGAGGCTACTATCGACACCGCCTTGCCAGACCGCAGCCCCCTACCAAGAGCAGATCTCCGCAGGTTATTAGTGCCGCTCGGACCTGTGGTTGTGTTCGGCGCCAGTAACTTTCCATTAGCCTTTTCTACTGCCGGAGGAGATACCGCTTCCGCGCTGGCAGCAGGTTGTACGGTAGTGTACAAAGAGCACCCGGGGCATCCAAAAACATCACAGTTGGTGTACAGCGCTATTCAGAAAGCATTGAAATCATGTGATTTGCCTGAGGCTGCTTTTCAGCATGTAAGCGGTGGTATAGAAGCCGGCCAGGAGCTGGTGCGGCACCCGAAAACAAAGGCGGTTGCTTTTACAGGTTCTTATAAAGGCGGTAAAGCTATTTTTGACCTGGCATGTCAGCGGGAGCAGCCTATTCCTGTCTATGCTGAAATGGGAAGTATAAACCCCATTTTTGTACTAACCGAAAAAGCTGAAGCAGAAAGCCAGCAGTTGGCCGAGCAGGCGGCGCAATCTGTGCTGCTGGGCGTGGGGCAGTTCTGTACCAATCCCGGCCTTATCTTCTACCCTGAGTCTGACAACACAACGTCGTTTCTTGAAAGACTCGCTGAGAAATTAGGTGAAGCGGCAGGGGATAAAATGCTGCACGAAGGCATCTGTGAGAATTATTACAAAGGATACAATAAACTGACAGCTCACAGCGGCATTGAAAAACTGGTAACACCAGACGAGGATGTGCTGACAGGCAAAGCAGCGCTGGCCAAAACATCTGTAAAGGAGTGGTTGCAAAACCCGGAAATGCAGGAGGAGATCTTCGGGCCTTTTACGTTAGTGGTTACCTATAACGGGCTGGAAGAATTGGAGCAGGCAGCGGAGCAATTGCAGGGCCAACTCACCTGTACCATTTGGGGAAGTAAATCAGAACTCAGCCAGGCAGAAACACTCACAGATATTATTCGAGAAAAATGCGGACGGGTACTTTTTGAAGGTGTTCCGACAGGGGTTGAAGTGTCGCATGCCATGACGCACGGCGGACCTTTCCCTGCTACAACAGATAGCCGCAGCACCTCTGTCGGTACGTACGCCATCAAGCGTTTTGCACGACCTGTTACTTTTCAATCGGCACCGCAGGAACTGCTCCCTGAAGAATTGAAAGATGCAAACACGCTGTCTGTATGGCGCACTATAAACGGACAGTTAACTAAAGATAGTTTGTAGGTAAGACCTAACGATGGCAAGAAAAACATTCTTTTGTATTGACGCCCATACCTGTGGTAACCCGGTTCGCTTAGTGGCCGGTGGCGGCCCCATCCTGGAAGGAGCCAATATGAGCGAGAAGCGGCAGCACTTTCTGCGGGAGTACGACTGGATTAGAAAAGGCCTGATGTTCGAGCCACGGGGCCACGACATGATGTCCGGCAGTATCCTTTATCCGCCGCACGACCCTGCTAATGATGTCGCGGTACTCTACATCGAAACAAGTGGCTGCCTGCCGATGTGCGGGCATGGCACCATTGGCACGGTAACCATTGCGCTGGAAGAAGGCTTGATTACTCCTAAAATACCCGGCCAATTGCGCCTGGAAACACCTGCCGGCCTGGTAAAAGTAAGCTACACACAGGAGGGCAGCAAGGTAAAGACGGTCAAGCTGGTAAATGTTGCCTCGTACTTAGAGGCCGAAGCCCTTACCATTGAATGCCCTGATTTAGGTGAACTGACACTGGATGTCGCGTATGGCGGCAACTTCTACGCCATCATTGATCCGCAGGAAAACTTTCCGGGCCTGCAGGAGTTCACGGCAGATAAGCTGATTTCCTGGAGCCGCGTCATCCGGGAGCGCATGAATGAAAAGTACACCTTTGTGCACCCCGAGAACCCAACCATAAGAGGTCTCTCACACATTCTCTGGACTGGCGATACCCTGCAACAAACTTCAACGGCGCGGAATGCTGTCTTCTACGGCGACAAAGCCATCGATCGCTCCCCATGCGGTACAGGTACATCGGCGCGTATGGCCCAGTGGTATGCAAAAGGCTGGCTAAAGCCGGGGCAGGAGTTTATACACGAAAGCTACATTGGCTCCATCTTTAAAGGCACGATAGAGGAAGAAACCAATGTAGGGGGTAAGCCCGCTATACTTCCAGGCATTGAGGGCTGGGCAATTATAACAGGCCTCAACACCATTTACCTGGATGAGGAAGACCCTTATGTACACGGATTTCAAGTGATATAATATGAGCAGCGTTGTCATAGTCGGTGGTGGTATAATAGGTCTCTTTACCGCTTATTATTTAGCAGAAGAAGGCTTTGAGGTAACCATACTGGACAAAGGTGATTTAACTAACAGTTGCTCCATCGGAAACGCGGGTATGATTGTGCCCAGCCACATTGTGCCCTTGGCCTCTCCCGGCATGATTACAAAAGGGCTGAAGTGGATGTTCTCCTCTACCAGTCCTTTTTACATTCACCCAAAACTTGATTTGCGCCTGGCACAGTGGTGCATGCTCTTCTACAAGTCTGCCACTAAAAAGCATGTGGAGTATAGTATACCGTACCTGAAGAACCTGAGCCTGCTCAGTAAAAGCCTTTACATGGGCCTGGGAGAGCAGCACAGCGCGGTTGACCTGGGGCTGGAAGAGAAGGGCCTGCTGATGCTTTACAAAACAGAGGCCGCCGCACATGAGGAGGTGGAGTTCGCACAGTTGGCCCGCCAGCATGGGCTGAAGGCAGAGGTGTTGACGCAGGAGGAAGTGCAGCAATTGGAGCCCAACAATAACATGGATGTGCTGGGAGGCGTGCTTTTCCCGGGAGATGCACATCTGAATCCTGCCAAACTCAACACGTTCCTGGTCATGCACCTGAAAAGCAAAGGAGTGAAGTTCGTGACCAATGCAGAGGTGCTCGATTTTGCCTTCTCTGGCAAAGCAGTGAAAGCGGTTGTGACAGACAAAGGCAACTATTCCGGAGATTATGTAATCATCGCTGCTGGTTCCTGGTCCGGTGAAGTGGCCAAGAAACTTAAAATAGGAATGCCCATGCTGGGTGGTAAAGGCTATAGCTTTCTGGCAGAAAACACACCTGCTATTCAGCGCCCGGCCATACTCACGGAGGCGCGTGTAGCCGTAACGCCTTTCGGCAACAAAGTGCGGTTTGGCGGCACGATGGAGATTACGGATGATAGCAAAAAGATAAACTTGAACCGTGTGAAAGGTATCCATGACTCTATTTCAAGATATTATGGCGGCTTTACCTGTGAGTTTCCGGAGAAGAAGGAAGTATGGAGTGGCCTGCGCCCCTGCTCACCAGACGGTCTGCCCTACATCGGATTTACGGAGCGCTGGAGCAATGTGCTTTTTGGAACCGGGCATAGCATGATGGGCATTAGCCTGGCCCCGGCTACAGGAAAACTGCTGGCGGAAGAACTGATGAACAGGAAAGCATCTGTACTAATCGATGCCTTCTCACCGGATAGGTACAATTGATTCAAAACAGCATGCTGCTCAATAGAATAAGTTAGAAACGTAGATGAACGAGAATCAATACAGCGACAACCACTTATCAATTAATGAACAATAATCAATTAGCTAGAAGCGAAAAACGTTTCCAGTTTTCATGTGAAGCGCCTTGTAGATTTCCGGTGCCACGTTAGTGGCAGCCGTTAGGCAGGGAATGTACACAGCGCTGAACAGGAAAACGCGCCCCCGCGGACGTGGAGCGCTAAGTCATATCAATGAAAAAGGCCGTTTATAGGTGGCTGGATAAACAGAAACTACGATAGCTTAGACAAATTTGCTTGCTGGTGAAAACACACAGCAAGGGCGAAGGGAGATGAGAGTGGCAAATGGTTTTTCGGGTTGCTAATGGAGCACTGGATAAGCTGTCGCTACGAAGCTTAGGCAAAATAAGGTCATACTTTCAAGCCATACTTTAATTGAGTTCACGCTACAAAAAAACGATGTATGAAACTCCCTGATATAAACTTCCTAAAGCTTTCTGTCCTGCTGCTATGCCTTTGCCCGGCTTTTTCCTCAACCAGCCAGGCCCAGGACAACACGTCCTTATATGTACAGACCAGTGATGTGCATCACCTGATGGTGCAGCTTCGGGCTGATGAAGGCAGCCTGAATCGTTTCTACTTTATGAGGAACACACCGGAGTATACCGCACGTTTTCAACAACTCTACACAAATTATCTGCAGCAGCTGGGTAACCTGGACTATGAAGAGATGAATGCAGGCAGCCGAGTAGATTACCTCCTTACAAAGCGGGATCTAGAAAATAAGTTGCGCCTGCTGAACACAGCGGCTGAGGAGTATAAGCAGATAAGCAAATGGATATCTTTTGCGGAAAAGGTTTATGCATTGGAGAAGCCACGCAGAAGAGGGCTTAACGTAAAGGGGCAGCGGATAGCCGCAGAACTAAACAATATCGAAAAAGACCTGATAGTCTCGAAGGCAGCTCTGGAAAAAGAGGCATCGCTAAACAGGGACTTGGCGTTCCGGCTGGAGGGTGCCGTGAAAGACCTGCAGGAAGGATTGAAAAGCGTTTATATATTTTACAATCAGTACGAGCCAAGCTTTACCTGGTGGGTGCCGGAGCCATATAAGCGCGTAGATACTTTACTGACAACCTATGCTGCCCTGGCTGAAAAGAAAGGCAGGGTACCCGGCAAAAACCAGAAAGTGGATCAGAGCGGTATCGTGGGCAGTCCTATCGGGAGAGAAGAACTCATCAGGCAACTCGAGTATGAGATGATTCCTTATACCCCGGAGGAACTGATTGAAATCGCCAACAAAGAATTTGCATGGTGCGATAGGGAAATGCTAAAGGCCTCACAGGAGCTTGGCTTTGGCGACGACTGGCACAAGGCGCTGGAGAAAGTGAAAAACACCTATGTGCCGGAGGGGCAGCAGCCGGAGGCTATGCTGGATTTGTACAACCAATCGGTCGCTTTCCTAAAGCAGAAAGATCTGATAACCATACCGCCCATCGCCGAAGAGACCTGGCGTATGCAGATGATGACGCCTGAACGGCAGCTGATAAATCCGTTTTTTACCGGAGGGGAGGTTTTCAGCATCTCCTATCCCACCCATACCATGGCGCATGCAGACAAGCTGATGAGCATGCGGGGCAACAACCCCCACTTTTCCCGGGCCACGGTGCACCATGAACTGATTGCAGGACATCATCTGCAGGCCTTCATGAACAACCGCTACAAAGAATATAGGAACTTCAGAACACCGTTCTGGACAGAAGGCTGGGCCCTGTACTGGGAGATGCTGCTGTGGGATCTGGGTTTTCCGCGCTCGGCAGAAGACCGCATCGGCATGCTGTTCTGGCGTATGCACCGCTGTGCCCGCATCATCTTCTCGCTCAATTACCACCTCGGCAAATGGACGCCGCAGGAGAGTATTGACTTTTTAGTAGAGCGTGTAGGGCATGAGCGCGCAAACGCAGAGGGCGAAGTGCGCCGGTCGTTTGAAGGGCGCTACAGCCCCTTGTACCAGGTAGCCTATATGATGGGAGGCCTGCAGTTTTATGCCCTGCAGAAGGAACTCGTCGGCAGCGGGAAAATGACCAACAAGCAATTTCATGATGCGGTTTTGCATCAGAACAGCCTTCCAGTGGAAATGGTCAGAGCCATCCTTACGGACCAGAAGCTTCCTGAGAATTACGAAACCAGCTGGAAGTTTTATAAGGGGGTGGTATCATCAGAAAAGAGCCGCAAGGCAACCTCCACTAAAAGCAGATAAACCTTAAACCTAAAACTCCTGATATGCTTCTAAAAGTCTTTAAGCCATTCTTTTTACTGCTGCTGTTGCTGCAGCTATCGCTTTTTTCTCTTTCAGGTAGTGCACAAAGCAGGGGCGGAATAATATGGTTGAAGGCAGGCAATGCCTACGCGCAGCAGGAAGACGGATCTATCATCAAAACAACGCTGCCATCCCAGGAGAAGCAGGTTATACTTGCAAAGGAAAAGCTGGTGCCGACAGGCAAGTCAGAACCCTTAAAAGTCCGTAGCTTTTCTTTCTCGGAGGATGAGCAGAAGTTGCTCATCTATACCAATACAGTAAAAGTATGGCGCCTCGATACAAAAGGTGATTACTGGGTGTATGATTTGCAAAAGCAAACACTCTCTCAGGTAGGTAAAAACCTCCCCGTATCGTCTCTGATGTTCGCCAAGTTTTCTCCGGACGGAACACAGGTAGCCTACGTGAGCGGGAACAACATCTATGTCGAAGACCTGGAGAGCAATGCCGTAAAGCAGCTCACAATAGACGGGACACGAAAACGCATCAACGGTACTTTTGACTGGGCATACGAAGAAGAGTTTTATAGCCGCGACGGCTTCCGCTGGAGCCCGGATAGCAAGTCCATTGCCTTCTGGCAGATAGACGCCACAGAGGTGAAAGATTACCTCATGATAAACCACACTGATTCCATCTACCCGGTGGTTATACCGGTGGAGTATCCTGTGGCAGGGGAAGCGGTTTCTCCTTACAAGATTGGCGTAGTGGATGTTGCGACTGCAATGGTAACATGGATGGATGTGCCGGGTAACCCGAAGCAGCACTATGTGCCACGCATGGAATGGGCGGCAAACGCAAACGAACTGATACTACAACAGCTCAACCGCAAGCAGAATGAGAGCAAGCTATACTTGAGTAATACCTCCAACGGAAAGGTAAAGCAGATCTACACTGAGAAAGACGCAGCCTGGATTGATATTCTGCCTTCTTGGGACAGCGACTACAGGTTTGGAGGCTGGAACTGGTTGAACGGAGGCAAAGAATTTTTGTGGGTAAGTGAGAAGGATGGCTGGCGGCACTTGTACCGGGTTAGCCGCGACGGCAAAAAAGAAACGATTATCACCAAAGGCAATTACGATGTAATGGATATTGTGGCCGTAAATGAAGCAACCGGCTATGTATACTTTCTGGCTTCGCCGGATAATGCCACACAGCAGTACCTCTACCGAGTGCGGCTGAACGGGAAAGGAAAAGCAGAGCGGCTTTCACCCAAAACGCAGGCCGGCACCCATACTTATGAACTATCTCCTGATACTAAATTTGCATATCACCGTTTCTCCAACTACTACACAAAGCCAGCCTCTGAGTGGGTGTCGCTGCCAGCGCACAGGGCCTTGGATGGCAACAGTGCCGTAGAGCAGGCGGTCGCACAGGCAGATAAGTCGAAATCTCCATTAGAGTTTTTCAAGGTGAAGACCAGTGAAGGCGTTGAGATGGATGCCTGGATGGTAAAGCCTGTTCCCTTTGACCCTAACAAGAAGTACCCCATCGTGTTCCAGGTATATACCGAGCCTGCGGGCCAGACCGTGGTGGATCGGTATGGCATCGGCAACAACCACCTTTACAAAGGCAACATGGCGGAAGACGGCTACATCTATGCCTCTATTGATAACAGGGGTACACCTGCTCCTAAAGGAAGGGAGTGGCGCAAGAGCATTTACCGGAAAGTAGGCATGCTCAACATACACGATCAGGCCATGGCAGCGAAGGAAATCCTGAAACTGCCTTACGTGGACACCAGCCGGGTAGCAGTGTGGGGGTGGAGCGGCGGCGGTTCTGCCACACTCAACTTGCTGTTTCAGCATCCGGAGATTTACAAAACAGGCATAGCCGTTGCGGCAGTGGCAAACCAACTCACCTACGACAATATTTACCAGGAGCGCTACATGGGACTACCGCAGGAGAACCTGGAGGATTTTGTGGAGGGCTCGCCCATCACACATGCCAAGAATCTGCAGGGGAATCTGCTTTACATCCACGGCACCGGCGATGATAATGTGCACTACAACAATGCTGAGCAGCTCATCAACGAATTGATAAAGCATAACAAGCAGTTCCAGGTGATGCCGTACCCGAACCGCACGCATGGTATTTCAGAAGGGGAAGGCACAAACGAGCACCTCTCTACTTTATTCACAAATTACCTGAGGCAGCACTGCCCGCCCGGAGGCAGGTTAATAAACCAGCAATAGGAAACGCAGGCAAAAGCATCAGGACGCAAACTGGCAAGTCAAACAGGACCAACTATGAAACTGAAACATGTTCTCTCTATTCCTCTAGTAGCCCTGCTGTTGTCCTGCTCCAATACAAATCTACAGGCCACCACTGTCTCACAGCCTACAGTTGCCGCTGAGCCGATAAAGAGTGAACCTGGTTCAAAAGAAACACTGGTGCCGGACTATGAGCAGGTAATGGTGACAGCGCCACCTGATTCGCTTAAACTGGATCCGTTTTACAGAAAGTATACTGATGCGTTTGGAATTCCTATTACTTCATCTGAGAAAGTCCCAAATACAGCACTGCTCATGGCGCGCGATATCGTAAACTACATGCTGATGAAGCGGATGGATATTCGGGAGGCATTAATCGAGCGTGGGGCACGTGTACTCGTGATGGCGGAGACAGAAATGGAGACTGATCTGCCGGAGCGAAGTGACTGGAAGAAGCCGGCAAGAGATGATCGGCGGCTCACACCGGGCGAGCGGGAGAACTATGATAAGCCAGATGGCATCGCCAGCATGACGGACAAAGAGTACTGGAATAAGCGAGCACGCGGCATGGGAGGCACCATCACTTCCTGTGCAGAGGAGAACCTGCTCGGCTATCCAAATACGCGCTACTATGGGGAGAACATTCTCGTGCATGAGTTCAGCCACAATATCATGGGCGCGCTCCGCCAGGCAGATCCGGCGCTGTATGCGGAGATAGAGCCAGCTTACGAGGCAGCCAAAGCTAAAGGGATGTACAAAGGCCAGTATGCTATCAATACAGTAGCAGAATACTGGGCGGAAGGCAGCCAGTGGTGGTTCTGGTCTAACTATGAATTCTACGACGGAGACAGGCGCATACAGTCACCACAGGACTTGAAAACATACGACCCTACACTCTACAGCATTCTGGAACGTGTTTACCCGGGGCACCACATTCCAGCAGATGTTTATTATGGGCGCAACGTAAAGCCCGCCCGCCGGTGAATCATCCTGAACACTTCTCTCTTTAAGTATAGCATAGTCTCCATACCACGACAGTAATCTCAGCACGAGATGAACACCGTCTTATGGAGGCTTTTTTTCTTTAAGATAATCCGGCAGTCTGCTTTAACTGCTGCATCTTGTTAACAGCTACTCCCTTTCAACTGCTGAGAGTATAGTGCTTTCTGTATAGGCACAATTTAACATCGGATATACTAGTCCCGGTCTCTCTCCAGGTGCCGCAGATATAGGCTTTTTTAATATAGTAATAGTATAGTATCACATTAAGATAATTTAATAGAATCCTTTTTGTTTCTTTATTTGAATCTTGCCTGTAACGGGGCTCTTTGTAGATATAGCATCTTCAGGGAAATCGCTGTTAGTCTTAACTGCTAAACTCCTCTATTTACACTATGAGTGCTAACAAAGAATCGTGGGGCTCCCGGTTAGGTCTCATATTAGCTATGGCTGGGAGTGCGGTTGGGCTGGGGAACTTCCTTCGTTTCCCGGTACAGGCAGTGCAGAATGGGGGCGGGGCCTTTATCATCCCTTACCTGGTTTGTTTCCTGGTAATTGGTATTCCCCTCCTTTGGATTGAATGGGCTATGGGGCGGTTTGGAGGCAAATACGGGCACCACTCCACGCCATTCATTGTGGATACGATGGGCAAGAACCGCCTCTGGAAGTACATTGGCGTGTTCGGTATCTGGACCAATGTTGCCATCGCTGCCTACTACTGCTACCTGGAGTCCTGGACATTGTCTTATATGATGCACTCCTTGCTGGGCACATTTAAAGACATGGAGCAGGGTGGCGTTGCTGATTTCTTTAACAACTATGTAAACCTCAATACCTCCACCCTTGGCTTGCCCTATGAACCCATTGTGTTCTTTGTGCTTTGCCTGCTAATCAATACCTATGTCCTGTCTCTGGGGCTGGCGAAAGGAGTGGAGCGTGTGGCCAAGATAGGCATGCCGTTGCTGATTATTTTTGGGATATTTCTGGCTTACAAGGGATTCACCATTGAAGCGGGTGAAAGCGGAGCTATAAACGATAGCTCAGTTGGCCTTAACTACCTGTGGACGCCAAACTTTGATGAGCTGTGGTCACCGACAGTGTGGCTGGCAGCCGCCGGGCAGATCTTCTTCACACTTGCCGTAGGAATGGGCACCATCCATTGCTATGCGGCTTATGTGCGTGAGAAAGATGATATTGCGCTCGGAGCCATGTCTGCCGGCTGGATGAATGAGTTTGTGGAGGTGGTGCTAGGGAGTGCCATCCTAATCCCCATCTCCATCGGCTACCTCGGCATTGACCGTGTAACGGAGCTGGTGAAGCTGGGAGGCCTGGGCCTGGGTTTTAAAACGTTGCCTTATCTGTTCTTTCAGTGGGGCGATGTTTTAGGTGCCATCGCTGGGTTTATGTGGTTTGGCCTGTTGTTTTTTGCCGGCATCACCTCTTCGCTGTCTATGGGAACACCCTGGATTGGTTTTCTGCAGGATGAGTTCAATTGGAAGCTCCGATCTTCTGCCTGGTCATTCGGCCTGATTGTGCTGGTACTGGGTCTGCCTACCGTTTTTTTCTTTAACTACGGCGTGTTTGATGAATACGATTACTGGGCTGGTACTGTCTCGCTGGTGATTTTTGCCCTGTTTGAGTCTATACTTTTTGCCTGGGTATTTGGAATGGACAGAGGCTGGCGTGAGATTACCTTGGGCGCCGATATACAGGTGCCAACCATCTACAAATACATCATAAAGTTTGTAACCCCGCTGCTCCTGCTCTGGGTGTTCCTGGGCTCTTTGTTCACGCCGAAAAATAACGACTGGGCTGCTGCTTTCAACGGAAGTTGGGAACTGGACAACAGTTCTATAGTCCGGAAACTCTTGAATAGTGGCCTGAAGGAACAGTTGGCCAGCGCTGTGAGCCCGGCAGAAATTGAGAGGCTGCAGGATACCTTGTTCTATGTCAATGCGTCAAGAGCCTTGTTGATAATGGTTTTTGTAGGCATTGCACTTTTAGTGTACATCGCATACAAAAGAAGAATAAAAGCAGGAGGGATGTACGAAAAATGAATATAGTGGCACTTGTCATACTACTCACAACCGCCATATTGGTGCTTGGTCTAACATCATATTTCTTTGCGAAGGTACTTATAAAGTCTCAAGTGGCAGAGCCGAACTCTTATCAGACAAATGATAAAGAGGCAGAGCAACAGCCTTCACCAAAGAGCTAAATACTATTTTAGCCGATGCAGCAATTACTTGACCGCTTAAACAATCATACTACAGGCTTCACCCTGGCCTGGCGCTAAAGCACTACTTTTTATCCCAAATACCACCGCCATGGAAAACGTAGCAAAAGAACTTTTGAGCAAGGAGTCTCTTGACAAATGGTATAGCAACTATCACAAGCTTGAATATTTCAAAAAGCAGACTGAACCGCTCCTGTCTGAGTTTGATGAAAGTCTTACCCGCTGGGCAGATGCTCAGAGAAGTATGAGGCATGTGCTGCCTGGCGAATTGAAGAAGAAATTAGCAGCCTTGCGCTTCAATTTCAAAAGCAGGGAGGTTTCCTGGGAGTTTATGTACAGGCAGTTAGCCGGTTTTGTAGAAGAAAACGGCCATACCTGCCTTCCTTCGGATCAAAAGTTTGAAGCGCTTCAGGACTGGTTAAACAGGCAGATATTCAACAAAAGGCTCCTGTCTGCCACTCAGTTTCAGCAGCTGGACTCTCTTGGCGTTGATTGGGACGCCTTGAACAGCAGAGACCAAAGATGGGAATTGATGTACCTGAGGCTTCAGGAGTTCTATCGCCTGTATGGCCACTGCCGTGTTCCACAAAAGTGGGAAAAGGACAGGCAGCTTGCCCAGTGGGTGTCAGTTCAGCGACGGGTGTATTCAAAAAATAAGCTAAGCGAAGCAAGGGAGCATAAGCTAAATGAACTGGGTTTTGTCTGGAATATTAAAACGGTATTTGATGCGCAGTGGGAGCAGTACTTTCAGGAGATGGCGGTGTTCTATCACACGCACGGCCACTGCCGGGTACCCGGAAAATATGAGAAGCTGGCCAGTTGGGTTGAAAGGCAGAGAACGGCTAAAGTAAACAACCTGCTGCCTGCTGACCGGGAACGGCGGCTGGGTGAAATCAACTTTATCTGGAACTGTGTCAACATCAAAAAGAAGGGTTGGGAGAAAAAGTACAGGCAGCTATGTACTTACAAGCAGAAATACGGCCACAGCTTTGTGCCTGTTAACTGTAGGGAGAACAAAGCCCTCGGTACCTGGGTAGCCACGCAAAGGTTGCTTGAATCCAGGGGTAAGCTCGGAGCTGCTAAAAAGAGGATGCTGAGCGAAATAGGCTTTGTGTGGGGCAGTGATACCCAACGCCAGTTAAAGTCGGGATATGATGCACAGTGGGAAGCCAGCTTCGAAAAACTAAAAGCTTATAAGCAGCAATACGGTACCTGCCAGGTCTCTCTAAAGATAGATCCTGCGCTGCAGCGGTGGACACGCTGGCAGCGAATGCTTTTTAACCAGGGCCGTTTATCAGCAGCACGCACGAACAGGCTCAATGAAATACACTTTCCCTGGAGCGTACAGGAAGAGTACTGGATGCGAATGTTTGAGGCCCTGGTAGAGTTTAGAAACCAATATGGTCACACTAGTCTTCCTCACCAGTGGGCGCCTAACCCACCTTTAGCTGCATGGGTGTACAGGGTAAGACGGGATAAGCTGAAGTTGTCCACTAGAAAGGTGAAGCTGTTGAATGGCATCGGCTTTGACTGGACCCTCAGTAGAAGAACAATTGTGCCGTGGAAGGAGATGTATAAGCGCCTTAAAGCCTTTAAGCGGGAGCATGGCCATACATGCGTTCCTGTAAAATGGAATGTGGATCCTAAGCTGGGGAGATGGGTCAGCAGGATGCGGTACGAGAGGGATAAACTTTCCGCAGAGCGTGTGTCTCTTCTGAACGCCATCGCGTTTGACTGGCGCGTGAAGCCAGCATCTTCAAACACAGCAGCGATACATGCTTGAAGCACCGCCTCCAGCTAGCCTTGTGAGAAGCATAAAGAGTATCGTAGTGCCACAGATCCGGCAGGCGCGAAAATATCTATACTTAAAGCACAGATACCCTGCTATTGAAGTAAAAATTTGCTATTATAATGGGGCCATTCGCATTTTAACCCTAGAAATAAAGCACATGCATCAGGTAACATACAAGGCGCTGCTCTTTTTTACCCTTTTCATTTTTGGAATTACTGGCGAGCTCACGGCACAGGAACTCACGGTAAGCAAGAACCAGAAGTATCTACAAACGAAAGAGGGAAAGCCCTTCTTCTGGCTGGGTGATACCGCTTGGGAGCTTTTCCACCGGCTAAACCGCGAAGAAGCCGATCTGTACCTGCAGGACAGGGCGTCCAAAGGCTTTACAGTCATTCAGGCGGTGGTATTGGCTGAGCTTAATGGCTTAAACGACCCCAATCCCTATGGCGATAAGCCGCTCCTCAACAACGACCCCACAAAGCCCAATGAAAAGTACTTTCAGCATGTAGACTACATCGTAAACAAGGTCGCCTCTCTGGGAATGTATGTGGGCATGCTGCCGACATGGGGAGACAAGTTCAATAAAAAGTGGGGGCAGGGACCTGAGATTTTCACACCTGAAAATGCCCGTGCTTTCGGGGAATACCTGGGGAAAAGGTATCAGAACAAACCTATCATCTGGATTTTAGGAGGAGACCGTGTTCCTGCTGATGCGGAAGATTTCGCTATTGTGCGGGCCATGGCGGCAGGCCTAGAGAAGGTGCACAAAGGACGCCAGCTGATGACGTATCATCCGGAGGGAGGAAGGAATTCTTCAGAGCTTTTCCCTGACGAAAAATGGCTGGACCTCCACGTGTTCCAGTCAGGGCATGGAGCAAAGAACAGTGCCAACTATACATATAACGTTACCAACCTCAACCTGAAACCACTCAAGCCGACCATTGATGCGGAGCCCCGTTACGAAGATCACCCTGTAGACTGGAAACCAGATTCACTGGGTTGGTTCGATGACTTTGATGTGAGGCAGGCAGGCTATTGGAGTTTATTGTCTGGTGCGGCCGGCCACACGTATGGCGACCACAACATCTGGCAGATGTGGACAGAAGAAAGAGGCCCGATTTCCTGGGCCAGGACCCACTGGAAAGAAGCGCTGGAACACAACGGCTCGGCACAGATGGGCTACATGAAAAAGCTATTCGAAGCCAGACCCTGGTATAAACTACAGCCTGAACAGAACTTGATCAAGAATGCAAATCCGGAGGGTGGTGCTTACCAGAAGGCTGCCCTGGCCGACGATAAAAGCTTTGCGCTCATCTACTCCCCCTACGGTAAGGCGCTGTCCGTTGACCTGAACAACATCAACGGAAACGTAGTGAAGGCCTGGTGGTTTAACCCCAGAGACGGCAGAACGATGGCTATAGGTGACTTTAGCGAGAAGAAAGTAACAGAGTTCAAGCCGCACACCTTTGGGAGAGGAAGTGACTGGGTGCTGGTGCTGGAAAACAAGCAGCTGAACTTACCGATGCCCAAATAGTACCTTTTGTTGAAAAAGTATCTAAGCAACGAAAGTCAATTACTGCCCTCCCGGAAGGAACCTATGCGTTACAAATGGTACCCTTGGATGAGATAGTCATGAAATAATCAGATTGAATTAATGAAATGCGTCACGTCAATCTAACTGTCAGGTTGTATCTTGACTATCTCACATGTAGGAGGAAAGTGCTTGTATTTACACTTCCCAGTCACCTTGGGGTTTAGCTGCAGCGCAAAATTAGCTGAGTGAAGCAAAAGGAGAGGTAGGTTTGGCAGCAGGCGGCAGCCTTATTCATGTGCCTGCTAGCCGTGTACACCCGGTTAGAGTGAGCGTACACGGTTATGGCTCTAGCAGCACAACCTGCGCTGCCTGTTTCTGGAAAAGGGAAAAATTACTGCTATGGTTAGCCTCGGCTGTGTTTAGCGAGTCGCAACCACTTCTCGCACGGGTGTCCAATGGATATTGGGGTAGCGGTCATTGTCTAGGGGGTCCAGTTTAGCTTGCCCACTGAACATGTTGCGCAGGTACTGCATCCCCTGCCATGGCGGAAAGACATCATCGCTCTTCGGCATGAGGGCACGCGTTACTTTTATCATGGTGTCAAGCGTTCCAAGACCCCCAACGCGGAACAGTTTGAATTCTTTCCCCGTTGCCTGGCTCGCAGCCTCTGCCAGCCCACGTGCACTTAATACATCGCCGACAATGCGGAGGTAACGGGGTGCTTTAGGGTCGAGGGCAGCGGCGGCAGTATAGACGGCCGTGTTGTCTATCGTCGTAAAATCCAGCGGCTGGTCAGCGTCACCATAGTAGATAACCCGGTTGAGCGGGAAAAGGATGACTGGTGCCTGCTCGGTCAGCAGGTCAGTGAACATGCCGTTCAGAATAGAAGTAGCCCTGATGGGTGCCTTGTCGAGGCGCTCTTTGAATTCTTTCCGAAGGTCAAGGTTCCGGTTGGTTCCACGGGGAAGCTTTGTATAATCAATCGCGAAGTCAGAGGGGATAAAGTACGGAACTCCGGCCTCGACCGCTGCATACAGCAGCACCCGCTGCGCCTCTAGCATTACTTCCTGCAGCCCCGACAGTGCAGATACAACACAATCCCCACCCGCACACGCTTTACTTAATTCAGAAACGCT
Organism: Pontibacter toksunensis; assembly: GCF_042686245.1. Lineage (NCBI taxonomy): Bacteria > Pseudomonadati > Bacteroidota > Cytophagia > Cytophagales > Hymenobacteraceae > Pontibacter > Pontibacter toksunensis. The sequence continues at coordinate 38,317 of NZ_JBHUOX010000022.1, forward strand.
TTTGAAATCAGCCTCAGCAATAGAAACGCCCTGCCGCCGCAATGCCTCCACTTTATCGCTGTTGCTTCCGGGGCGAATAATCGCCCGCACATTGGCTCCACGTTCGAGGAGTGACCGGGCAATACGCCCACCGAGGTCACCGGTAGCTCCTGCCAGTACAATTGTTTTGTTGTTCGGGTTGGTGTTCTTATCTGATGCCATTCTGTTTGCTTCTGGTTTCAAACAGTAACTACAAACTGTTGGGAATGTTAGCAAAATAAAAAGCTTAGCAGATGCTAGTGCAGCAGCGTTCCTTGGTACTGAGGAAGAGAGTACTTGCCGCCCCCATACATCAACTGCTGTGTTAATGAATGGTATACTCTGAAAGGAAATGCTTTTTTGCCAACTGGAAATAAAGGGACTGGCTCTGCTGGTATTGGTTTGTTTCCGCCGCAATTTAAATACTCATCTCCACCGTAAACCAGCCTCGGCCAGCAGTGTTCGGAATCAGACACTTACTGTTCAGGATTGGACATATTATACACCCAGAAGGAATAAAGGAATTGCTGTTTAATGTTATAATACATTGCAAATCAGTAGTATATAAGAGTGGTATGTTTTTTGGAAACGCGCTTTATGCAACTATAGCATGTGATGGAACAGCTATAGGTGCTGCACAAAATCAATCATGCCAGATATAATAGCGCTAACAAAAGTAAAACTATGAAAAGCCTGATTCTACCGTTCCTGCTTCTTGCTTTTACAACACTCCATGCTCAGCAGAGCAGCATCTCCGGAAAGGTGATAGACGGAGAAAACAAAGCCGTTGAATACGCCAATGTACTGCTCGTTAAGTCTGCCGACTCGTCGCTTGTGAAGGGTATGCTAACCGAAGGGGCTGGCACGTATGAGTTCGCTGGTTTGTCGGCTGGTAAGTATAAAGTAATTGCCAGTATGGTTGGCCTAGGGAAAGCCGGAAGCACTGAGGTGACAGTAGCAGGTAGCGATGAAGTTATCCGGCTGGAGCCACTCGTGCTTATCCAGGCTGCCAACAACCTGAAAGAGGTAGTGGTAGAGGGGCAGCGGCCACTCATCGAGCAGCAGTTCGATAAAACGGTGATGAACGTGGCCAACAGTATTGTGTCGGCAGGGAATACGGCTCTGGAGGTGCTGGAGAAAGCACCGGGCATAGTTGTAGATCAGAACGACAACATCAGCATGCGTGGCCGCTCAGGCGTGATGGTTATGATAGACGGAAAGCAGCTACAGATGTCAGGCACGGAGCTGGCCAACATACTGCGTGGCATGTCTGCCAACTCTGTCGATAAGATTGAGCTCATCACGAACCCCTCTTCAAAGTATGATGCCGCTGGCAACGCCGGTATCATCAACATCAAACTGAAAAGAGACAAGAGCCTGGGCACAAACGGCACCTATACAGCTTCTTTCGGGCAGGGCAGATACGGGAAGGCAGATCAGGGAATCCAGCTAAACCACCGTGCCAGCAAGTTCAATGTCTTTGGAGGGTATAACTACTCTTACCGCAAAAGCTTTACGGAGCTGGATATCTACCGGGAGTTTTTCAACCAGGGAGAGTATGTAGGTGCTTACGACCAGCAAAACGTGTTCAACTTTACGAGTAATTACCATACTGCCCGGTTTGGAGTAGACTATTATCTTTCTCCGAATACAGTGATAGGGGTGGTGGCCAATGGCTTTATCTCTGACCTGAATCGGGATAATGCAAACCGCTCGTTGGTGCTGAACGGGCAAAGGCAGCCGGAGTCTCTGTTTCTGACCGAAGCCGTTGCCGGCCACGACCGGGACAACAAAGGCGTGAACTTTAACATCAAGCATACCCTCGACAGCCTGGGAAGAGAGGTGACGGCTGACGTGGATTATGTGACCTACCGGAATACAGACGTGCAGGACTTCACTACCAACTACTACAACCTGAATAACGAACTGCTGCAGTCGCCGGATTTATTGCATGGTGGCTTAGATGGTGAATTAACCATAACTTCTGTCAAAATAGATTATGTACAGCCCCTGAAGGCAATAGACGCGTCGCTGGAGGCAGGCTTTAAAAGCAGTTTGGTGAGTGCTGATAACGACCTGAAGTTCTATGACCGCAGCAACGGCGGAAATGTACTGGACGAGGGGAAAAGCAACCACTTTATCTATGAGGAGAATATCAACGCAGCTTATATAAACACCTCCAAAAAGTGGGAGAAAGTGAGCCTGCAGCTGGGCCTGCGCCTGGAGAATACCATCGCTAAAGGAGAGCAGCTAGCCAACGAGGAGCTAGGGGAGGAGAGTAAGTTTGACAGGAACTATACGCAGCTTTTCCCAAGCGCCTTTGCTGGGTACAGCCTGAACGAGAAGCATGAACTGGGGGTGTCTCTGAGCCGCCGCATCAACAGGCCGTCCTACAACCAATTGAACCCTTTTAAAAACTTCCTGGACCCCAGCACTTATTCTGCTGGCAATCCTTTCCTGAAGCCAGAGCTGACCTATTCTTTTGAGCTGACGCATACTTTCAACAAGCGGATTGTGACGAAGTTTAGCTACAGCCATACTTCCGATGTGATGCTGAATGTTTTGTCGCCGGACACTACGCAGGAGAAGCTTGTGGTGCAGACGTTCCGTAACCTGGCAAAGTTGGACTACTACGGCATGACCGTGACGGTGCCGTTCTCGATAGGTAACTGGTTTAACAGCATCAACAACGGAACCTTCTATTACGGCCTGTACCGTGGCAACCTGGCACAAACAGAGTTGAACAGCGGAAGACCCACCTTCACCCTAAACTCCAGCAACACAGTTACACTTACCAAAGGCTGGTCGGCAGAAGTGGTGGGCGTTTACAGGTCAAGAGAGATTTATGGCTTCTTAGATGTAAACCCCATCTGGTTCCTGTCTGGCGGCGTTCAGAAGCAGTTGTGGGACAAAAAAGCAAACATAAAACTCAATGTTACGGATGCGTTTTTTACAAACAAGGTGAGAGCTACTACCGTGCTGACAGGATATTCTGAGAACTTCTTCCAGCGCCGCGACTCGAGGGTAGTAACCTTAAGCTTTACCTATAGATTCGGCCATTCGCAGGTAGCGCCATCCCGTCGCCGCACAGGTGGTGCCGAAGAAGAGAAAAGCAGGGCGAATTAAGTGTCCTGAAAGGGGAGAACCTTCTCAAAGCAAACAGAGGTGCACAATGTGGGCATACCTTTTTATTGCATCTAGCTTCAAGTCCCGGCGGGACGACCTGTTGATAGAAAACATGTCAGTTAAACCAATTAGCTCCGTAGGAGTGGCCTGTTAAAAAAGAAGTAACAGGCCACTCCTATGGAGCTAATTTTCTTTTATCGATTGCACTATGAACATTTCGCCCCGCTGGGGCTGTAGCATGACATGTATAAAAGGGCAAATCACCTTCAAACTAAGCTTTCCGCCAGGGTCCGGTTATCGCTACTGTTAAACCTGCTCCTTGTATGTTCACAAAATATGTTTCTCCCGTTGGCGAAAACACACCTCCTGCAAACTCACTTGCAAAACCAACATTTTGCGCCAGTTTATAGAACTCCCCCTTCGGGGTAATACCCACAACAGTTGGAGCAGGATTATCTTCGCACAGTATCAAATCTCCCCACTGCGACACGGTCATGTTATCACAGGCATTGGCAATGGTGGAATCATTTGGCTCTACGAAAAGCTCCAGTTTTCCAGGCTGCCTCTTTTCTTCCGCCTTTCCCTCGTAAGGGCTTGGCACATACCGGAAGACCTGTCCATTCATGGATGTTCCGCCGTTAGTGCAGGCAAAAAATACTTCGTTGTTTCCGAACCACATTCCTTCGCCGCGCGCAAAACGAGCTGCTCCTTTTTCAAAGCCCTGCAGCCTTAAATCGTTCTCCGGTGACTCTACATTTTCTATGTCTATCCAATCCACATCAAAAGGACGCCCAACAGGAAAAACAGGTGTTGTAAGCTGTGCCCAGTTGCGCGTGTCCTGGCTCTTCTGCTCCCGAATAACCAATGCCTGCAGCTTGCCTCCTTTGGATAACTTGCCATACTTTTTGGGTATGAACCGATAGATCAGGCTGTCTCCGGTGTCTTCAGTCATATACACAATGCCGGTTCGCGGATCTACTGAAACAGCTTCATGGTTCATCCTTCCCATGGCTTTAAGCGGAACAGCTTTAGTCAGCTTTATCTTAGTTCTGGCTGGTACCTCAAAATTGTAGCCATGCTCCTTTTCACAGGAGTTCAACTCAGTTGGCTTCAGGACAGATTCCTCGCACGTGATCCAGGTGTTCCAGGGTGTGAGCCCACCGGCACAGTTACGGGTTGTCCCGACCAAACTCAGAAATTCTTTTTCTACTTCACCGGTTGCCGGGTTATACACCAGTGTAGTAGTACCGCCAAGCTCCGGCGCTACGCCCTTTCCGAAATCGTAAAACTTATCTTTATCTACCTTAGATAGCAGTTCGTTCTGCGCTCCAAAAGCACCGCTTCCAAGGCCAGATGTGAGCTCATGGTTTCGCAGGAGTATGACTTTTCCTTTAGGCCCCTTAAAGGTGGCCATGCCATCCGGAGCGCCAGGCACTAAAAAGCCATCGCTCATAGTGCTTCCTTTGCGGGAAATAATTTTATAAGAGAAACCCTTCGGAAGATTCAGGATGCCATCCGGGTCAGGAAGAAGCGGACCATAGCCAACATTGTAATCATTTAAGGTACTAGCAGCTGCGTAGGAGGGTGTGCTAATGAAGTGCTGAAAACCCACAAACCCAAGGGACGCCATGCCTGCCAGCTTCAGAAAGTCCCGTCTCGAATTGCCCTGTTCCTTGCTCATGCTGTTATCCTCGTGAAGTGAAAGCAGTGTGATTCAGCCTTGGAGTACTATAAAACTTGTCGAGGCTGATGAACACTTTTTCCGAATATCAGCATTTAACTTCACAAATGAAACAGCTCTTGTACGAAAGCAGGTGTGCTTTAAAGAAAGGCAGCAAACAAAGCTGGTGCTGAACAAGTCAGCTTCTTCATTACAGTAGTGGAATCTATATAGATGGCTATAGTCGTTATGTTATGAAACGTCAGTACCATATGTTGATACGGTATGCTTGTGGCGCTGTTAAAGTAATCACCAAGACCTGAAAAATTGTTAATATTATTCTGAATAGATAGTATATTCGTTAGTCCAGTTCCGTTTACCCTGCTATATTGGGTGGCTAACAGGAATACAACTCCTGCTAGCCATTAGATAGCAACAATGCCCTTCCTTGTAACCCGACAAATGTTCCCAGACAACAAAGAAATGTTTGACAATCCTACCAATAAGCTTCTCCACGGCAAACACCCACTGAGATATAAGTAAGTGCCGCAGTCTCATTTGGGTGTAAAATCTTTTTGTACTTGGCTGTATCAAATCGATACAACAAGGGTACCAAAATCGAATAGGTTTTAATAAAAAATTGTATAAAATATTGATAATTAATTGTATTTTGAATACAAACATTGCCAATAGAATTGAGAGGGATCCTCCCTCAGTGTTTGGCCTGTTTTTTATTTAAAATCAACACTTTGAGTTATGATAAAGAACAATCTTAAAATTGCTATACGGATACTCTGGAAATACAAACTTTTTTCATTAGTCAATATACTGAGCTTGTCATTGAGTATGGCGGTTGGTGTTATTCTTTTTACAGGCCTAAAAGCCAATCACGATACAGACCATTTTCATCCAAAATTAAATCAAATAGTACGGATACTCACGCAGGAAACAAATGAGGTGGAACAAACCAAATGGGCAACAGTTCCATTGCCATTGGCGCCTCAAATGGAAAACGTCTCCTTCGTTGAAAAAACGGTAAAAGTACGTCTGGCAGGAAAACACAACTTGCAAACCGACGGAGGTGATGTACCTATTGACATAAAATTTTCAGAGCCTTCTTTTTTTGATGTTTTTGGCTTTAAACTGCTGTCAGGTAATGCCCAAAGCCTTACAAATAGTCCCACTTCCCTTTTTTTAACTGAAAAAACAGCAGAAAAGATATTTGGCAACGCCAATGCTTTAGGGCACACGGTTCGATTTGAAAACTTAGGTTCTTATACCGTTGAGGGAATTATCCAGGACCCACCTTTAGAAACACATCTACCCATTGAGGCAATGCTTTCTATTAGTGCTGCTGAAATGCTTGAGAAAAAAGGAGCAATCAGTAATATTTCACAAAATTGGGGAGACTTCAAGAGTGCAGCAATTTACGCACGTTTAAAATCAGAAGATAACTTAAAGCAGCTCAATACAACGCTCCAAAACTATAATCGCAAATTGGATAAGAGCAATCTTCAATTTTTGGCACAACCCCTAGAAGATATTACCCCTCGAAACAAAGACATTAAATATGACCACGATGCGGGCACCGATTGGACGGGCATAAAAACACAGCTAGTTTTGATTCTAGCCTTAACCCTTTTATCTGCTTTCAACTATATCAGTTTGACATTGGCGCGTGCCTTCTCTCGAGCGAAAGAAGTAGGTGTTCGCAAAACGATAGGCGCAACAAGAAGACAAATTATTGGTCAATTTTTAATGGAATCGACCCTTGTTTCCCTATTTGCTTTGTTGTTTACAATGCCATGTGTTGAAATTTTAACGCACTATATACCCGATATGGAAGTGGCGTTTTCTTATGATACAACCTTAATTTTAGGCTTGTTGACCTACGCAGTTATCACAGGCTTAGTCGCTGGGGCACTTCCATCATGGCTATTGTCAGCGTTTCAGCCCATACAGGTTTTGCGTAAAATGAAGAATATTAAGCTGTTCCGGAGTACTGCTATTTACAAAGCTTTGATTGTCGTACAGTTTTCAGTAACCATCATGCTGACGATATTGGTTGTCATATTAGCCGATTATGAAATAAAAAATCATGCAATCATTAGCTCAACCGTGTCACCCAATGTCCTGACACTTGATTTAAAAGGTGAAGAATATGAAAACCTGCAAAACGAAATAAGCCAGTTAAGCCAGGTAGAGACAACTTTGGCAACTAACTGGTATCATAAACCATTGCAAATGGGCAAATCTTCTGTAATATTTAGCGATAAAATTCTGGAAATGAATTACGTAAGTATTGACCCAAAAACAATTGAAACAGAAGGTATCAGCTTAAAATCGGGACAGAATTTCCCTAAAGATATACCCCAAAGTACTGAGCAATATGTGTTGGTGAATGAAGCTGCCGCAAAATTATTGGAGCCTGAATCGGAGACTTTAGTGGGGCAAACGCTATTACTGGATTCTGCCTATGTACAAGTCATTGGCATCATGCCCAATGAAATTATTGGCGAAACAACTCCTCTAATGTATCGGTATTTGCCAAATGAAATAGCCACCTTGACCATAAAAATAAATCCAAATACAGAATTGGAAGCAACCAAAGCCATTCAAACCTTATGGAAAAACCATTTTCCTGAAAAAACAGCAAATCTTCAGAATTTAAAAGATAGCTATTCAAGCAGTAGAGAAAGAATAAGTTTTTTTGGATTCTTTGCCCTTATAGTTATGATAATCGCTGGCTTGGGCATTTTAGGCATAGCAAGTTACTCCGTAGAAACACGCGTTAAAGAACTGGGTATAAGAAAAGTATTGGGAGCAAGCAACAAAGAACTGGTGTGGGCAGTTACCAAAAATTTTGGCATTCTTATCCTGATTGCCGGTCTTATTGGTGTTCCGGCTGGCTTGTTTGGCGGTGATTTAATCAGACAAGATTTAGGCAGCAGTCTTGTTGATTTAAGTTTTATACATGTAAGCATAGGCTTTGGTTTGGTTGCCATAATCGGGCTACTGACTGTCCTATCCCAAACCATTCGAGCGGCGCATATTGAACCTGTAAAAGTTTTAAAAGCAGAGTAAAAAAGGTAAAGCATTTATTGGCAGGTTATGACAATGGCGAGACAATTAATTCTATTCCGCTATACCACGACAACAATGTAACGACCGACTACATTTGTGGGATGAAGGGCATATATTTGCTAACGGTTGTGTTTCTGCAGTGGTGCCCTGAGGTGTAAGCTGTAAGTTTTTTTTCTTCGTTCTACGCTTGGTTTCGTGGGACAGGACGCGGCTTCGGAAGCGCACCACTGCAGAAATACAAACGTTGTACTAAATTCACAAGTATGAAAAACCTAACCTTGTTGATAGCCCTGTTTCTTACGACTGTTGTGTCAACAGCGCAGGTAGCGATAATTCAGGACAAGGACGGGTACACAAATGTCAGGGAAAAGCCGAACGGGCAGTCTCCAATCATCCATAAACTATACAGCAACGAAGCCTTCTGGTATGATTATGAAGATGGGCATGACACGAATGAATGGATTCCTGTTTATATACCTAAGAATCCCTTCTCTCTCAACTCCACAGAAGTTAGCTACATTGAAGGTTTCATACACAAATCCAGACTACAACCACTCGACAAGCTACAGCCCTACAAAGGCACGGACTTTAGGTTTGAGTATTTAATAGAGCCGTTTGCCTTACATAACAGAATCGTTGACAGGTACAACGGCGCGGTAGCATCCATAGCTGGCAGGCCTGTCTGGGGAACAGACGGTAATTTCCCAAGAACACAAGTAAAAGGCGTTAACGCCAGAGTTGAAGAACAGAATATTGACATCAACGAAGTTCTCTACAGCGACTTATACGAATGCACAAACACATTCGAAGTCTATAAAAATAGTGATTCCTACATCGTATACCAATGGAATAGTGATGGAGCAGGTGCTTATCAGGTTGTTTGGGTTTTTACCAAAGGCGGGCTAAAGCAAAGGCTCGTGGGGTCAATGATATAAAGAAAAACAAGGTATAACCATGTGTATGCAATATGCTTCGGCTAATGCCTTGCACATCATCTACAAAAATCCGTTATGCGTAATTTTAAAATCAACAGAGGGCTAGCTCAGGTTTTTATTAAGCAGCAGTGAAAAGATGAAGCCCAGCAGGTATTTATTTAAACTTATCGATACACATGAATTTGCAAGAATATTGGGGGAACAATAGGAAACATAACAATACAGCAAACAAGTTAACTTTTGTGTTATTTATAGTTTATTTGATGGCATTGATTTGGATTTTACTGTTTAAGTTAGATGTGCAATTCTCTTATACGGAAAGTAGGAGAGTAAACTTGATTCCGTTCAGTGAACCTTTAATCTTGAATGGTAAAGCTGATTTTGGTGAAATGCTTTTGAATGTAGTGATATTCTTACCACTTGGCATATATGCAGGAATCTTATTTAAAAGGTGGATTTTTGGGAAAAAACTTTTCTTCTTTTTCTTAATTACCTTCATGTTAGAAGGAATTCAATTTCTGTTGAGAGTCGGGGCTTTTGATATTACCGATATAACCACTAATACATTAGGTGGAGTAATTGGATCGATGATATATAAAGTAATTGAAAAAGTATTTAAAAGTAGTGTTCAGGCACAAAAATTCATGAACATAATTGCAGCAATAGGGACTGTCTTAATGATTTCATTGTTATTATTACTGAAAATGGACATGCTACCAGTAAAATATAAATAATAGTAGATTAAAGGTATTAAAATTACTTTTCTTCTAACAGAAAAACGTTGTGCTTAACCACAATAAGTAGCTGCGCCACCGCAAAACCCAGCACGTTATACCAGAGTGTAATTATAGAAATTTATGAAGGTAGTTACTTTGGGTTCAACACTTCTGTTTTGCCTTACAGGCTTTCAGTATTTCAATGAAACTAAAAGATTTTGAAAATAGGAATGAAGAAGTAATCTATTCCTTCAGGTTGATCAATAGCTCTAAAGTTATTTCTATATGTAAGGATAAAGTAAACCGGTATTTGGTTTTCAGGTTCGATACGGACAAAAGAATTGAATTTGAATATCCTGAAAAACTTGACTCAACATCATGGAAAGCATTTGAACTTTACGAACTAAAACCTTCGGGTGAAAGGCTAATGCAGGTTTTGGTGATTATTCTCTCACCCTTCACAATGCTGGAGTGAAGCATGAAGTCTTCGAAAGGTAGTTTGATGAAGAAAGCAAGGAAACAGGAGTTAGAGTTACAGCCAATGGTAAAGTGACTCTGCTGAAGGGTAGTCTGAAGACACACCAGGGAAGCTTGCTCAAACTAGACGATGAAAGTGACAGAATAGAAGACAGGATTGGTGCAGAAGAATAAACGCGTGTAGCCCAGCACAGGCTTTAGCCCCGGCTGCACCTCATCCACATCACGTTCGCGGGTATTTGAAGTATGAAACACCGAACAGACCTTTTATTAATTTCGCTTTTGCTAGTGATTTATTCTTGTAGAAGCGGGAACGACTATGGTAGCTTCATTCCTGAAAATAAAGACAAGTACAATAGCCAGATATCATCTGCAACAGACAGTAATGAAGCCTGGTCGACAACGCCGTACCTGATTGTCGGAAAGCTGTTCGGCCCCGCTTACCACACCGAAGGAAATTTAGGATTTACTCTTGAGCAAACAGAAATATCAGACGAGCATATTAGTATTATAGTGACACAGGAAGGTTTGTTAGATGACTCTGTTTATGGAGAAAAAAGAATTATTGAATTTAAGTACAAAGCCAATAGGTGGACGATAGGCTCCATCAAACTGGGTTTTAAGTGTCAGTCGGGAAGGGGGCAGCAATACTCCGGAGAACTTTGTAGTTAAAAACAAACTTTCAACTCAAGGCGCATCCTTTCTGCCTGGCTACGCCTCACTCACCTCATGTACAAACACACTAGGCAGCAGCATAAATGGCAAAGTATACCTGGTTCTACCTGCCGCCGGCAAACAAAACGCTATCTCTCTGCAGGTATTATCTCGTACTGTATGGGCTTAAAGCTATAGTTATTGGACTGTTCTGCGGAGCAGGCCGTCAGTCCCACAATTAAATCCATCTTAGCCTCCAGAAGCACGTAATCGCCTGCTTTGCTGAGCGGCGGATCTACTGATAGCGTTCCGTCCGGAGCGAACTGTACGTTCATGAAAATATTAAAGGCAGTGGGTATATCATCGGGTTCGATACTAAATTCAGCCAGGTTGGTGTACAGGTTCTCAAAGCAGCTGGGATGGTACTCGTGGTTGTTATAGATTATCTGGAAAGTTTCAGGGCTGCAAGGGGCAAGCAGGAAATCATTTCGGCCGTTGGTGTCTTCCAGTAGGGCCATCATTTTGTGGCTGCGGTTGCTCCATAAATGGTGGCCTTTGGTAATGAGGATGGTGTTCTCGAAATCCAGTGTTTTTCCTGAAGACAGCTTTTCACGCTTGTCCTCAGCACTGAATAGCACCATGTCGCTCACCTGCTCACCCTGCGGGTCAATCACTTTAAGTTTGTCGCCTTTGTTTAACCTGAAGGCTGCCCCGGTCTGTTTTTCTATTGTTTCAATCATCTTTTTTTCAACTGATAATCAAGCCCTGGTAAGGGCAGCTTATGAAAGGCCCCCTCCTGCCAGCCAACTTAATAGCAGGCAGGAGGGCCGTTGCTAATAGTATAGTTTTTGTTTATGTACAGAGACCTATTTCCCGGCAAGGAAAGGGCATTTCCAGGTTTCGTCTACCTGCCTGCCACTGTACTGCGGGGCCTCCAGGCCATCTCCAAAGTCGTTAAGCATAGGGTTAATAGAACCATCATACCCTAATTCGCGCTCCCGGATAACCTTTTTCATACTTTCATACACACCCTTTTCACGTAACTGCTCAAACTGGCGGTGGAGGTTAAAAGCCATAGCCGTGAAACCAAAGCGCCTGGCCCTGCGGCTGGCCCTGGGGTGCAGCCCGACAATAAAAAAGGCTGTCCCGTTAAAGCTGAAGCTGAAGTTCTCGTCAGTCGGATCGCTGCTGACCTGCGGGTCCCAGGACTGCTCGTGTTTCTCACCGTCGTGCAGTTGCTGTAGCTGTGCCCAGAGCTTTGCCTCAAACTCAGTCTCGTCCTTTATTTCGTCAGAGAATACAGCAATCATGGTCATGTACTCGCTGTCAGCAGCAAGTGTTTCCGCTATGTAGCTTTTGAGGTCGGTGGCAAGTGCCTGGGTCGTGTCTGCTGTGCCCATGTTGCCATACATGCCTATGCGGTATTGACGTGAGTTGATGGCAGCCTTTGCGCCCACACATGGAAAGTCCATGTCGCTGATCTTCTCTGTTAAGTTTTGATGTACCTCTTTTAATGTGCTGCTCTGTGTTACTGTTAGTTCCTCAGGTGCATGGTATGTTTGTTGTGTGCTAGTGTTTGCTCTCATTGTACGTGTTCAGGAAAGATGCCTGCTGTTTATCTCTCCATTGGTTAGTTTCTAATCAGGTAATTGATAGATGAAGCTTTAGCAGATGGCTTATCTAAAAGCATAGCCATGCTTCCGAAACAGAGTAACAGCCGAGATGCAGCAAAGTTTGTAAACCTGGTGCATTTCGTGCTTGTCAGCCCCAACTATTTTAGGAGGAACAGGTGCGGTAGCATGAACGTAGCGTGGAGCAGGATGTTCCCAGGTGGTTTACTTACTAGCAGGTCAGTTTCTGTAGCTGCCCCAAGCACGCATACCAGCATCATTTTGCTGAACAGTATGTTAAGTTCACATCTGCAGGTGGTGCTAGTGCAATATTAAAAGAGCAGGAACTACGGGTACGGGTGCAGGCAGGGCACAGCGGGAACAACAGGTGCCGTTACAGGAACCGCCGGATAGAGGTTGGAAAAGGGCTAAAAAAGCGGCAGAAAATAGCAGTTATATCCCTGGCAGTTTTACCTGAGCAGTTGTATCAACTCCTGATTCCCTGCTTCGCTGGCAATGCTTCTGGCAGATTTTCCTTCTTTTGTTTCTGCGTTCACATCGGCACCTTTCGAGAGAAGCAACTTCACAAGTGGCAGGTTCTTCTTTTCAACAGCTTCCATCAAAGGTGTCCAGCCAGTAGCTTCATACAGCAGTTTTCCGGGTGCTGCTTTCAAATCTTTATAGTCTCCCTCCACAGCATACACTTTTTTTGCAACCCGCGCATTTACCTTCGCGCCTGCCTCTAGGAGTACATTGGCCGCCTCCACATGTTCTTCTTCCACAGCCAGCATGAGAGGAGTCCAGTTGCCCATTATCACCCTGGTGCCCGCTCCATTGTTCCAGTTATACCATTCTGATGAGACAGGGGACTCTATGTTTGATCCTGCCTTTAGCAACTGGTTGATAACATTTGTATGTCCCTCGCCGGTAGCAAAATGAAGGGCGGTCCATCCTTCCTTGTTTGCCCTATTGGGCTTGGCTCCTTTGGCCAGTAAAAAATCTACCACCTGCGTATGGCCTTCCCGTGCTGCAGCCGATAAAGCGGTAGTACCTTGCTCTGAAGCTGCTTCAACCTCTGCTCCGGCCTCCAGCAGGGCCTTCACGGCGTTCAGTTGTCCTTCTCCTGCAGCAGCCAGCAAAGGCATCCGGTCATCGTTGAGTGAATGATTGATTTTTGCGCCCCGGTCTATCAGGAGTTTTATGAATTTTGTGTGGCCCTCTTCCGCGGCAAAGCCCAAAGGAGTCCAGCCCCCTCTGCTGATACCATTGATATCTGCCCCCTGGCTTATAAAATACTCAAACAGTTCTTCCTCGTCTTCATCTATTGCATTGATGAGGGACTCCACTTTCTCCTCTCTGGAAAGCTGTGGGCTTAGGGGCATCAGGAAGCGAACGACGTCTGCATGTCCTTCCCTAGCTGCTAAAGAAAGCGCTGTGTTATCATTTGCCTTCGTGTTAACAGACGCTCCCTTCTCCAAGAGTACTTTTACTACTTCCAGGTGGCCTTCCGCCGCTGCAGCCAGTAGAGGAGTATATCGCTCACTTGTTGCCTGGTCTACTTTTGCTCCTTTCTCCAGCAACCGGTTTACATAAGTGAGTCGTCCTTCTGCTGCTGCAAAGCCAAGCGGAGTCCATCCTTCACTGCTTGTTCCGTTGATGTTTACCCCTTGCTTGAGCAGGTAAGAAAATAGTTGATCATCTTCGTCATCAATGGCTTTGATGAACAGGTCTACTTTTTCTTTATCATCATCGCCATGGCCTGCCAGCAGGATGGCTGCACTGGATACAGGGGCAGGAGAGGTATTAACCCCGGCAGCCGCCAGGAAACTTAGCCCGGCCATCAGTACCAGGGCTGTCACAAAGCCTTCGCGAAAGCGGTTAGCTGATGGGAAAGATTTGTTCACTAATCGTAAAATGCGCCCGCTAAAAGAAGACGGGGTTCCGGTAAAAGAAAGGACTGTTGCCATAGTTTTAAATTTTTGTTCCTGAAGATGAATTAAAGTACTTGCATAGGTTTCCTGCTGGCCCGTTAACCCGACAACCAAATCGTCGCAACAGTTTTCCCGCTCCTCATCCAGAAGCCTGGACATCCAGTAAGCGGCCGGGTGGTAGAATAGCAGAATGGTGGTCAGCGACTGTATGACATTGAAGAGGTAATCGTTGCGCTTGATGTGCGCGAGCTCGTGGAGCAGGATAGCTTCTACCTCCGCCGGGCCAAGCCTGGTGGCCAAGCCAATGGGAAAAAGTACAACAGGCTTCAGCCAGCCGATGGTCATGGGAGAGGAGATGCGCAACGACTCCAGGTAGCTTACTTTTCTAGTAATTCTTAATTGCTTTTCCAGTTTAATAATCATGTCCTGCCACTTTGCCGGAAAGGGCGCAACACCATGGTTTTTTAGTCGCTGCACGTAAACCAACTGGCCCAGGTAGCGCAGGAGCAGGACAACGATGCCCATCAGCCAGAGCGTGACCAGTAAGGGCAAATGCCGCTCAAAATAGAGGACAAACCTGTTCCGGATATCTTTTGCAACACTCTTTTCCGATACCTGTATTTCTTCCCGGGCAGAAAATGAAGTTGCTGTATTGGGTGCGGCATACGCTTTCTCTACAGCAGCAACCTGTACCTGTACCACGGGTTCATACTCACGGATGATATTCAAGGGGATAGTAGCCGCAAACAAGGCCATAAACAGGGCTACAATGAGGTACCTGGTTTGGGAACTGAACCTGCGCAGGAATACCAGCAGGATACCTAACACAACGGCCAGCAAGGTGCCTTGCCAGAGGCTGTGCAGCAGAGACCAACCAATGGCCTCTACCAGGGGGGAGGAGAAGAAAGCATCAATCATGGTCTTTTTGGTTTTTATTTTCCTTTTGGGCAATCACTTTTTTCAGCTGTTCCAACTCTTCGGGGCTGGCTTCATAGTTGCCGAGGGCCTTCATCACCAGTCGCAGCGCGGAGCCGCCAAATGCCCGCTGCAGGAAAGTATCCAGTAATGCTGTTTGGGTAGCCTCCTGCGCGACAGCTGCTTCGTAAATATGGTTCTGGCCCTCTATTTCCCGCTGCACGAACCCACGAGCATGCATCACCTGCATTGTTTTTAAAGTGGTGGTATAGCGGATATCCTTTTCCTGCGCCAGCAGGTCATGCACCTCCCGGACAGTGGAAGGTCCTCTTTGCCACAGAATTTGAAGTATCGCCAACTCAGAACTGGTTGGCTGCAGGTTCGGGTTTTTATCAGTAGTCATAGTGGTTACGATTGGACTCGTAGCAAGTGTACGATTATAATCGTAGGAAAGCAAATTTTAGTTACGATTTTTATCGTAGCGACAAAAATAAATGGCGAAACAGTTATAAAATACAGTTCTAAAGGGAGTTCACAAATCAGGAACGATGGGTATGAAGGGAGGAAAAAGGCACTGAATTGAAGCACTGGCGTTGGAAGTATTTCACAAAATGTTAAATTGGAGGTTACTGATGATTTAAACCTGTTCTACTATTGCCATGAAGTCACAACCCGAAAGCCGCCGAAATGCTCTTAAAGTATTGGGAGCAACCGCTGGAATAGCCTTGTTGCCTGGTGCAGTTAAGGCGGCCTCAGCTTCTACGCCTGCTCCAAAGCCCAACTTTATCTACTGCCTGAACATGAGCACAATAAAGGGCCATAAGCTGGGATTCATAAAGGAGCTGGAAGTGGCCTCTAAAGCCGGTTTCCGCTCCGTTGAAATCTGGATGGACTCCCTGCAGGCTTACCTGGACAGTGGCGGTACGCTGGCCGAGGCGAAGAAGCGCCTGGATGGCCTCGGCCTCAAAGTTGAGAATGCCATCGGTTTTGCCCAGTGGATAGTGGACGACGACACTGCCCGTACAAAAGGAATGGAGCTGCTAAAGCGGGAAATGGAAATGCTCGCTCAGCTGGGGTGCCACCGTACGGCCGCACCGCCTGTGGGTGCTACACAGGAGCCGGGCCTCGACCTGAAAAAGGCCGCCGAACGATACCGTGCCATCCTGGAACTGGGCGAGAAAACAGGCGTAGTACCGCAACTGGAGCTGTGGGGTTTTTCTAAAAACCTGAGCCGCCTGAGCGAAGTGACGTATGTAGCCATTGAAAGCGGCCATCCTTCCGCTAGGGTGCTGCTCGATGTCTACCACCTCTACCGGGGCGACTCCAGCGTGGACAGCTTGCCATTAGTGGGCAATACGGCCATAGAGGTGTTTCACGTGAATGACTACCCGGCCAATATACCTTCCGCTACTATCACAGATGCAGACCGGGTGTACACTGGAGACGGCGTAGCGCTGATCAGCCGCATCCTGCAATATATTCATAATCCTGAAAAGCCCGTGGTGCTTTCCTTGGAGGTATTCAATAAAGAGTATTACGCCCAGGACCCGCTTAAGGTAGCCCAGGCTGGTTTAGCTAAAATGAAAGCCGCCACCCGCAGCATGTGAATGTTTTAAGATTGAAAGAAAGGTGCATCTGAAAGTAGTCCTTCCGAAGAATGTACAAGGAGGTCTGAGCTTCTGTTGCTGAATACAGAAATTATTTAACCTGATGTTTTGAATCCTTGGTTTTCTAAATCTGCAGTTAGGCGCTGATGAACATCATCGCATTTTATGCCAGAGGAGTTCGTGTTGTGTGGTGCCGATGGCAAGAGCCCGCAATGTGAGAAAGTCATCCTGGATATCATAGTATCTCACCTGGTCTTGTCCTACCCAATTGGGAAAAGAAGAAATAAGTATGTAGTGAATAACCTTCTTGTTGGCTGCATCTATATTATAAGTCCCGCAATAAGAAACAAAGCCACTGTAGGCAGCTGCCATTTCTTCAGCACTACCCTGCAGGAAGTCATTGGAAGCAAAAAGCGTTCGTTCCTTTTTCATGATGGAGACCATTACATTGCCCTTTGCATCGTACACAATCTGTCCGACAGCGTCCTTGCCAAAAGGGTAAAACAGGTTCCCAGCGGCTGGCTTTGCTGTCCACCGCAACAAGCTCCACGTACCGATAAGTTGATCAACGATATCCATGTTTACTAGCTTAAAAGTGGGGCTGAACTATAAAAAGAAATGTTTATTGCTAAAAAGTTCTTGTATTTAAGAATCTGTTCTGCTAGGCAGAAAAGCATCTGCGGCTTAAGGCAATTTGCGCCTAACGGCCCCGTACATGAGGTGAGCGAGGCGTAGCCGCAGCTTTGCTCATGTGCTTTGTTAGCGGAATCTTTTCTGCTTTACGCTTTTGCTGTTCAATATCAGTAATAAAGAGTCTTTATACTCTCTTAGCCTGCTTCTGTACCAGAAGGGAAGCATGTATAAGATAAACGTGAACATTGTCCACCCAAGCGCTACTACAATAAAAGTATTGATACTTGTATCTATGATAAAGGCAAAAGCTGTCCAAACAGTTAAGAAGCTTAAGAACAAGAAGACAGTAATTATATACCTGTTATTGTAAGGTACTATTTCCCCTTCTACTTTTGTCCAAGAAGAATTGTCGTCTTTTTCCAGCTTCATAAATATTTTACCCATTCCCCTAAAAGGATTAAGCATCTTAGGCTTAACATCAATCATTAAGCTGCCATTGGAAATAGTAATTTCTCTAAAGTCAATTGGGCTGCTACTAAGGAAATCAAACAAGCCTCTTTTTTTATGCTTTTCATTTACTATAAACTCAATCACTCTTGTTTGAGGATGCTTTATCTCTGCTGTGAATGGCTCATGAAATCGCTTTAGAACCTTCTTCATAATTCTAATTTACCGCTAACTACCGGATATGCGTGAATATACGCTTATCTGCACTATGTGTGGAGGTGGTGTTGCCTGCATTTAACCTGTACGAAGCTATTTGGCTGGACTGTATTTTCCTTCATTAAATCTTCCTTTTCAATATACTGAATTCTGTAGCTTTCACCCCTCTCTTAGCCATTTAAAATCGTTGGAAGTTAGAAACGCCCAAAGATAGTTGCTGTGTTATCATCTCTTCCTTTGCCAGCCACTCCGGAGAAACGGATAGCTGTAACAGGCATACCATGCGGAGGAACTGATGAGATAAAAAAAGTCCTGCCTCAAGGAGACAGGACTTTAAAAGAGGGTTATGTTCTACTAGGGGTGTTCTTATCGGAGTCTCAGAAGAAGTTTGCAGCGCTGCTGCTT
Source organism: Pontibacter toksunensis (assembly GCF_042686245.1). NCBI lineage: Bacteria > Pseudomonadati > Bacteroidota > Cytophagia > Cytophagales > Hymenobacteraceae > Pontibacter > Pontibacter toksunensis. The sequence goes on from NZ_JBHUOX010000022.1 coordinate 56,751, forward strand.
ATCCTGCACTTTCTTTTGATTTGATTTTTGGGAAGGATTCCGGTGTTATGTTCTCATCCTCCTCTAAAGACCAGCCGGTTTTCAGGCCAACTATAAACCAGGCTAAGGCAATCACGCCACCGGCAAAAATGGTGTCCCCGATTACGCGCAGCCAACGAAGCATTTCCATGGTGTCTGTTTGCATGAACTCTATGGAGCGGGCGTACCACAGGCCATACTCCACGCTTGCCCAAGTCTGCAGCAACCCGATGGGCAGCACGCTGATAGTTACCATCAGCATCAGACCGATGTTTATAGACCAGAACGCGAAGCTGATCACGCCGTCTTTCCAGCGTCTGCGGGCAGAGAGGCCCTTGAGCACGAACAGCATCAGGCCAATGCCCAGCACGCCGTACACTCCGAACAAAGCCGTATGTGCGTGAACCGGTGTGGTGTTAAGGCCCTGCATGTAATAAAGCGCAATCGGCGGGTTAGTCACGAAACCGAATACACCGGCACCCACCAGGTTCCAGAAAGCAACGGCAATGAAGCAGTAGATGGGCCACTTGTAGACTTTGATCCACTGCGTGGCGCGGCTGATTTCCAGGTTATGATAGGCTTCGAAACCAATGAGCACCAGTGGCACCACTTCCAGCGCACTAAATGTAGCGCCCAGGGCCATTACTGAAGTAGGTGTGCCGCTGAAGTACAGGTGGTGGAACGTACCGATGATACCGCCAAACAAAAAGATGATGGTAGAGAACAGCACCGTGGCAGTGGCCATTTGGGTTTTGAGCAAGCCCATGCGTACAAACAGGAAGGCTATCACCACAGTGGCGAACACTTCAAAGAAGCCCTCTACCCACAGGTGCACCACCCACCAGCGCCAGTACTCGGCAATGGCCAGGTTGGTGTGCTGGCCCCACATCAGCCCGGAGGCGTAGAAAATAGCAATGGCAGCCGACGAAATCAGGAACATGCCCAGCAGGCCAGATTTGAACAGCTATATAGTCTTTTTTCCTGTTGCCGGAATCAGCTTTACGAACCTATGTTATCTAAAACAACAGAATATGCCCTACGCTGCTCTATTGTGTATATTGCCATGCATCATGACAATGGCCAAAAAGTAGGGATAAAAGAAATAGCCAGGGAACTGGAGCTTCCTGCACACTTTATGGGCAAGATTTTACAGGACCTCGTGCGTAAAGGCGTCATTGCCTCCCTGAAGGGTCCACATGGCGGGTTTTTCCTTCACCGGCCAGTGAGATCAGTATTCTGGAAGTAGTCCGCATCATCGACGGGCTGGAAGCTTTCAGAAAGTGCGGCATGGGCATGAAGCAATGCTCAGATAAGCATCCGTGCCCCCTGCACGATGATATTAAGACCTACCGAGATCATCTTATGAAGGTGTTTCTGACCAAAACAATACAGGACCTGGTGAATGGCATCAGTTCCGGGAAGTACTTTATCACCAACGTCCACGAAGGAGTATAAGCCATTCTTAGGGCGCATTTGCTATATAAAAAGCAAAAGAAAGGAACCATCTTTTACCTGCTAGTGATAAGTTTTTTAGAGTTCCTGATCAAGCAAACGCGCTTTTTAAAGGTAACTTGTGAAATGCTTGAAACATTGTACCTTTCCTGTATTATTCACGAGCATATTTTTAAACCACTTCCTGTAATCCCACATTATATAAAAAGGCAGGTTAAAGCCCTAAAATTGCGAGTTTACTAATAAGTGGTTAGCTTGATGTGCAGCTGCGTCTAACAGACACTATAAAAAAGATCCTGTATGGAACACTTTACCGCTAATTTAAGTATATTACAATCATTTTTGTATATTCCTTAGTAACTGTGTAGCAACAAAATAGCTTTACTTTTATTAAAAGCGGCAGGCAAATTGTTTGAAATTATTATTTTTTTAAACACACAGTGATTTTGTTGGTAAATATGTAAAAATAGGATGGAGTAGAGAAATTTGTTTATTCATAGATTTATTTTAGTTAAGGACATGATAGATTATTAGCTAGATATACGTTTACAGGTTTCGCAATGAAAATAAGTGCTGGATTCACCAGTTCTAAAGATTAATCTTACTCTCTTTAAAGAAGAGATATTGGAGTAACCACATTCGCTTTAGCTTAGCAAACCATACCACCCGGTTACCCGTTGGAGTAACCTCTGCTTTTCTCGTCCCTGAAATACAAAAAACTAATTTATAAACATATGCCTGCTTACTGGCTTGTTCTCTTATGCTTGTGCATCTGGTGCTTGTGCATCTGGCTTTGAACAGCAACGGGGAAGAAAGAATATGAATACTTTTAATGCGCCGGTTCCGGCGTAAAATTATAGCACCTATTAGCATGCGTAGTAAAGAAGAAGAGCGTTTGGCTCAGTCAACAAATAATAGAACCTGGAAGAAGTGGGGGACGTACCTGTCCGACCGCCAGTGGGGCACCGTGCGCGAGGATTACAGCGTAGATGGCACCGCCTGGAATTACATCTCTCACGACATGGCGCAAAGTAATGCCTACCGTTGGGGGGATGAAGGAATTGCCGGCTTCTGCGATTACCAGCAGATCCTGTGCCTGGCACCAGCGTTCTGGAACGGACAGGACCCTATCTTAAAGGAAAGACTTTTTGGCCTGACAAACGGGCAGGGAAACCACGGCGAAGACGTAAAAGAGCTTTACTATCACCTGGAGGCTACTCCGACGCATTCCTATACCAGGTTTCTTTACAAATATCCACAGTCGGCGTTTCCTTACCAGGAGTTGCTGGAGCAGAATATTAGGGGGCGCCAGTTGCCGGAGTTTGAGCTGCTGGACACGGAGGCCTTCCGGGAAAACCGCTACTTCGACATCTTCATAGAGTACGCCAAAGCTGACCCGAACGACATCCTGATGAAGGTGACGGTACACAACCGCGGACCGGAGGCATCGACTATTCATGTGCTGCCGCACCTGTGGTTCCGCAACTACTGGAAGCACAATTCCAGGTACAACAGGCCCAACATGACAGCCCCGACGGCTAACTGTGTGCAAACCAACTCTGACCGGAACGGTAAGTGGCACTTTTACCACCAGCATGGGGAGCAGTTGTTCTGCGAGAATGAAACAAACAACGAGCGCGTTCACCGCACACAAAATGATTTCCCCTATGTAAAGGACGGCATCAATAACCACATCATTCACCAGGCAGCTACTGTTAACCCGGATAAGCAGGGCACCAAAGTAGCCATCTGGCTGAAGGAGGAAATACCGGCAGGCGGCGCTGCCACATTTAAAATACGCCTGAGCAAAAAAAGCACCGAAGACCCATGGGCAGACTTTGACAATATTATTGCCAGACGCAAGGCCGAAACGGATGATTATTACGAGCAGCTGCTCCCGGAGGCATTGCCACGGGAGCATAAAACCCTTGCCCGCCGTGCTTTTGCGGGTATGCTGTGGACGAAGCAGTTCTATTATCTGGACATGTACAAGTGGCATTACGGGGAGTCGCATGAGCACCCGCCACACCGCAACCTGAAGCGCAACTCTGACTGGCAGCACCTGACCTGCCGCCACATCATCTCGATGCCGGACAAGTGGGAGTACCCGTGGTTTGCAGCCTGGGACCTTGCGTTCCATGCCACCACACTCGTGCACATAGACCCGGACTTTGCCAAGCACCAGATGCAGCTCATGCTCCGGGAGTATTACATGCACCCGAACGGGCAGATTCCTGCTTACGAATGGAATTTCAGCGATGTGAATCCTCCGGTACATGCCTGGGGCGTGTGGCAGGTGTATGAAACAGACAAGAAAAAAACAGGAAAGCCTGACTGGGACTTCCTGGAGCGAGCCTTCCAGAAGCTGCTGATGAACTTTACCTGGTGGGTAAACCAGAAAGACGTGAACGGCACCGACCTTTTTGAAGGCGGCTTCCTGGGGCTGGATAATATTGGGGTATTCGACCGGAGCCATTTGCCGCACGGCATCAAGAAGCTGCAGCAGGCCGATGCCACTAGTTGGATGGCCATGTATGCTTTGAACATGCTGAGGATGTCCCTGGAGCTGGCGCAGCAGAACCGTTCTTATGAAGAATCGGCAGCCAAGTTCTTCCGCCACTTCCTGAACATCGGCAAGGCCATGCACCACATCGGTAAAAACGATATCTCCCTGTGGGATGATCAGGATAAGTTTTACTATGATGCCGTGCAGTATGAAAATGGCACTAGTGAGCTGCTGAGAGTGCGTTCTCTGGTAGGCATTATTCCGTTGCTGGCCGTGGAGGTGATCGACAGCAGCTTCTTCGACCGGATGCTGGAATTCAAGATACGTGCCGTGAGTATTACCCGTACCCGCCCCGATCTGGGGCAGCTTATATCTGATATAGAAGAGAAGGGTAAAGACGGCGATTACCTGTTTTCAGTGATGCGCGGTTACAGGCTGGAGCATCTGCTGAGAAGGCTGCTGGACGAGGATGAGTTTCTGTCTGATTATGGCCTTCGTTCGCTGTCCAAGCATCACCAGGACCACCCGTTTGAGTTCGGCCACAACGGTAGTCACCATACCATACAGTATGAGCCTGGCGAAAGCTCCAGCCCCATGTTTGGCGGCAACTCCAACTGGCGCGGTCCTATCTGGTTCCCCCTGAATTACCTGATCATCCAGGCGCTCCGGAAATACCACAAGTATTTTGGTGATGCCTATACGTTTGAGTTTCCGACTAACTCAGGTGTTAAACTGAGCCTGAACCAGATTGCAAATGAGCTGACGAAAAGGCTGCTGAGAATCTTCGAGAGAAACGAGGACGGAAAGTATCAATATCACGCCGATCATGCGCAGTTCGCAGAAGACGAGCATTTCAGGAACCACCACCTCTTTTATGAGTTCTTCCACGGCGATACCGGCCAGGGACTGGGTGCCTCGCACCAAACCGGCTGGACGGCTTTAGTGGCGAACCTGATACTGGAGATGGAAGAACAGAAAGATAGCACGGAAGAGGTGCAGCCCTATGTTCAGGCTGCTGCTATAGGTGAGTTCTAGTTCTGCTGCTGAAATTGCGTTTCAGGATTAAAGCCTGGTAAGGGTAGTCTGACTTGTGGAAGATGCATGTTGAACATAGGGAAGCGGGAAAGCCTAAGGCTTTCCCGCTTCTTTTTTACCGGTTTTGCAGTGGTAACACAAAACTTTCCTGTATCTTATTTTATCTAAGTTAAAGTAGATTACTTTAGAAGATGATGTTTAAAGAAGTAGATGCTCCTTAAAGTCCCGCCGGGACTGGATTTGCTTTTGTGATACCTCTAGTCATACCCAAAGATTTAACAGATGAGATACAAGTGGATACTATTGCTGCTGTCAGTAAGTGTGCTGGCGTGCAGTAGAGTGCAGGTGCAGGATAACACTACCAGTGCCACCGCTCCAGCACCGGAAGGCTATGAATTAGTATGGCAGGACGAATTCCAGAAGGATGGGAAGCCAGATAGCACCAACTGGTCCTATGAATATGGGCTGAAGCGGAACAATGAGCTGCAGTGGTACCAGCCGGAGAATGCCAACATACAGAATGGGGTACTGGTAATCGAAGGGAAGCGGGAAAAGGTTAAAAATGAGTTTTATGACGCAACCAGCACAGACTGGAGAAAGAATACTGCATATGCCGATTATACTTCTGCCAGTATCAACACCAACCGGAAAAAGACGTTTCAGTATGGCATCATAGAAGTAAGGGCCCGGATAGACACGGCCATGGGCATGTGGCCTGCTATCTGGACGCTGGGTGTTTCCAAAGGGTGGCCTGCCAATGGTGAAACAGACATAATGGAATATTACCGGGTGGAGGGGCAGCCAACTATCCTGGCTAATGCCGCCTGGGCACACGAAAGCAAGCGGGCGGAGTGGGACGAGCGGAAAGTCCCTTTCTCTCATTTTCTGGAAAAAGATCCCCTGTGGCCCGAGAAGTTTCATGTCTGGAAAATGGACTGGACAGAGAATTACATCAGGCTTTACCTGGATGATGAGTTGCTGAACGAAGTAGATTTAAGCCAGACAAAGAACCCGGACGGGTTCAATCCCTTCCACCAACCGCATTACATCCTGCTGAATCTCGCCATTGGCTCCAATGGCGGCGACCCTGCAACCACTGATTTCCCCCGAAAGTATGAAGTGGATTACGTGAGGGTTTACCAAAAGAAATAAGCCTTTGAAAACAGTAGCCTTCAGGAGTGGATGGCCAACCAGGCGGGTTTAAGTTATTCCGATGAAGAGAAACTCGTGAAATTGCCGGTCATAAAACTTCCTGGTTTTTAATGTGCACGCCATGGCAGCCTAATGATATGCTTGGAACTGTCAGGTAATCAGGAAATCAATGAAGAGAACGATTGCACATATGAACTAAAAAATGAAGGAAGGGAATGATGTGCTCACTTTTTTTCATTAGTTTAATGATTCGTTGCGTTCGCTTACTTCATTTTCATTAAAGAGACATCTTCATTTGATCCATCACAATAGAGAAATTAATGATTTCAACACCCAAATCCGGCGTTTTACACTATCTGAAGGCTACATTTTTGTCTGTCATTTTCTTATCTGCCGTCTCCTGCTCACCGGGTATATCCGAAAAGGCAGGTGAGCAGGAGGATGAGTGGCAGACACTTTTCAACGGCAAGGATTTGGACGACTGGATTGTTAAAATTTACCATCATGAGGTGGGCGATAATTATGCCAATACCTTCCGGGTAAAAGACGGGGCAATACAGGTGAACTATGATGATTACCAGGAATTTAATAACCGGTTTGGGCATTTGTTCTACAAAGAACCCTATTCCTCTTACCATCTGACCTGGGAATACCGGTTCACGGACCAGTTTCTGGAGGATGCCCCGGACTATACTTATCGAAACAGCGGGGTGATGTTTCATGCCCAGGACCCCAACACTATTCTGAAGGAGCAGGACTGGCCTATTTCTGTTGAGTTTCAGTTGCTGGCAGATGCAGGAGACGGCAAACCACGCCCGACAGGTAACATGTGTTCCCCTGGCACAGATGTGTTTTATGAGGGGAAAAAAGATCCCAGGCACTGCATTAATTCTACTTCTAAAACCTATGAGTGGGACCAATGGATAAAAGCAGATCTCATAGTACATGAAGACTCTCTTGTAACGCACCTCATCAACGGAGATACGGTGTTGCAATACACCCGTCCACAAATTGGTGGAGATGTAGCCAACAACTATGATCCCCAGATAAAGGTGGATGGAAAACCCCTGACCAGAGGGTATATCGCCCTGCAGAGCGAGGGACAGGGAATTGAGTTCAGGGATATTAAGATTAAAAAGCTGGATTAGAACAAATGTGTTGTCTGTTTTAAAGTTCAGCTACCGCTAAAACTCCAATACAAAAGCTTGCTTCTATTCTCAAACACGGACTCCGTCATAAAGACTGTTCCTGACAAACAAACACTACTACTGCAACTGAACAACCCATAAGCCTAAAAAGGTAAGGACGCACTTTGAACTGTCACTGGTACAGGACCTGACTAAATCTCTGAATTACTGGTTTTACTTCCACTTAAAAAGCTTTTGATCGGATAAAATATTTGGTTATCTTCCGAAATCCAAAAAAAATGATTGATTAATCACTGGAAACAGGGGAACTTTAGTGCCCTCTGAGCGTATTATCAGATAGTAAAGCGCAATCGATTGCGCAAGCTGTTGGGTCTGACTTTGCCTGGCGAGACGCTCTGCCTTTTACACGTTAGATGGCTATTTCTTAAGAACCCCTATTCATATCAGTTCATCTTATATATTATGTTAACGCTATGGAACTTCTAGACAGAATTGATGCCGCATCCGCCGTCCCCAAGTATATTCAGGTAGTAAATGCGATCATTGCAGATATAGAATCAGGAATACTCAAGCGTGGGGAGCGTGTCCCGTCTATCAACGAAACCAGCGAGATGTATTACCTCTCGCGGGATACTATTGAGAAAGCCTATAAGTTACTCCGCAAGAAAGGGGTGATTTCCTCTGTGAAGGGCAAGGGGTGTTATATCAGCAATACTTTCAGTGCAGATAAAATGCGCGTGCTGTTGCTGTTTAACAAGCTGAGTGCGTACAAAAAGACTGTTTACTACTCCATATTAAAGACGCTCGGAGAGGATGCTGTTGTAGACCTACAGATTCATCATTTTGACGGTAAGATATGCGAGAACCTCATTCAGGAAAGCATTGGGAAGTATAATTACTATGTGATCATGCCGCATTTCACTACACACGTGGAGGCAGCAACACAGGTCATTAAAAGTATACCGCAGGACAAACTCGTGCTGCTCGACAAGAACATAGAAAACTACACCGGCAAGTGCGCAGCCGTTTACCAGGATTTTGAGCGCGATATTCGCAACGCCCTGCATTCAGGCAAAGACCTGCTGAGCAAGTACAAGAAGTTTGTGCTGGTGTACCCGAAAGACATCGTCTACCCTTTCGAGATTGTAAAAGGCTTCCGCCATTTCTGTAGAGAGACATCCATGGAGCATGCTGTAGTAAACTCTATCTGCCAGGAGCCGATTTCGAAAGGAACCGCCTACATTGTGTTAGAGGAGTCTGATCTGGCTGACCTGATAAAGGAGACCCGCGCAAAAGCACTGACGCTGGGGAAAGACATCGGGCTGATTTCTTACAACGACACCCCCTTGAAAAATATTCTGGATAACGGTATCACGGTGATTTCGACAGACCATGAGCAAATGGGCGAAACAGCTGCTTACATGATGAAGCACAAACTGAACGAAAAAGTCCACAACCCATTCACGCTTATCCGTAGAAATTCTCTTTAGTTATATATGAGAAGGAGGTAGCACAGCCTATGTGCACTTCTGTTCTCCTTTAAAAAAGCAGCTCTTCTGCCATACTTCATAAAGTCCGGCAGAAGGGCTACTTTTTTTAAATGAGCTCTTACAGTTAGCGGGCACTAATAAGGCCAGATATTCAGAGCTAGTGCAGAGCCAAGCGCCGTGCCCTGGGCCGATTTACCGGCTTTAATTTTCAGGCTCGGGAAGATTTGTCTCAGCAAAGACATGAAAATCGGGTTTCGGCTGAATCCTCCGTCCACAACCAGTATTCTAAAGGAGCTTGTGTCTCCCTCAGCCGCCAGGTATAAGGAATGTAACTGCTGCCGCACGATTTGCCCCATTAACTGATGGTATGCTGCCTCATATGTAGCGAATAACACCAGGTCTAGCTTTATACGCACAGCCGAAGCCGTTATTTTGTCTTTTACCAGGGGCACCTTTTCTTGCTTTAGTATAGTGCCAAAGTCAGTCTGCACGATGCCTTCTGTGAAGGTCTCATCAAACGCTACCTGCTTGTAGTAGTCCAGCGGCTTGTTATAGTATTCCGCCAAAACCTTAATGTGCTCCTCATGGGCATTACCAATGAACTTGCGCGATGCCTTTACAGGATTGCCGAAATAGGTCAGATACTGCAGGCAGTCTTGTTGCAAGTCTGAAGTGGTTAGTGGCTCTTTGGCAAAAGGGTTTAATGTGATGCCCCAGGTGCCGGTAGAAAGCAGCAGGAAATGCTTGCGGTATTGCTTTAAGTATGGAATAAGAGCGGATGAACTGTCGTGCAGGCCCAACCCTGCAGGAATACTTTCTGATCTGAAAGCAGTTTCCAAAGGCCTGTAATGTTGCCGCAGCGGAGGGAACAACTTGTCAAAGCCTTCTGCATACACCCAGGTATGGTAGTCTTTTTTCTGAAAATCCCAGAGAGCCGTGTGGCAGCCAAGGCTGGTATAGTCCGTTACCATGTGCTTCGTGAACAGGTACGACACATACTGTGGCAGGTGTAGCGTATATTTTATTTTTTTGAAAGTCTCCGGCTTCTGGTACTTCAGCCAGTATAGCTGCAGTCCAGAGTTCAGCATACCCAGTGGCGGGGAGGCAGTCTCTTCCGAGATAGTCATCTTCTCTCCGTAGGTACCGTAGAACTGGCGCTCCAACTCCTCTGGGAAAGGCTTTAAGTAGTTGTAAAGTGGTGTTACCGGTTCCCCTTCTTCGTTCAGGTGCACCAGGCTGGCACCATAGGTCGTAAAGTTTACCGCTATCACATCATACTTGGTATCCGCTTCAAGGGCTTTCCAGGTTTTGCGCAGCCAGTTTGTTAACGCCGCCAGGTCTTCTCCTGTGTCACCGTCATCGTCCTTTACCTCACCAAAGCAAATTTCTTCTTCTTTTAAGATCTGGTAGCGCTGATCAAATAGCAGGAATTTCTTGTTTGTTTTACCAATATCAAAAATAGCAATGCAGGGAATCATAAAGGATAAGTAGAAAAATGGGTGAGACAATATGTAAAAGGCAGCAGTTGTTCCTAAAGCTACCGCTGCTTCCCCTGGAAAACGGCAGGGCAGGCCAGACAAACAATCCGGCTACAGGCCAGTGGCAAAGGCTTTTGCACCGCGCTGCTTCACCAGTTCTTCCCTGATGTTACTTTCACGGTAGAAGGACACCGGGTGCAGCGCTGCCCCAGCCTGCAGGCGCGCCTGCGCCAGCAGCGGCCGTACATCTGTGCGGTAGGCATTCTGCAGGATTTCCTGTGCCTGTGTCACGTCATTTTCTGCCTGTGCTTTTTCCAGAGCTTTCCTGTCAATGATCAGGGCCTGGGCGTACGCCATTTTAATGGCTTCCACTGATTGGAGCAGGTCTTCGAGCGGGTCTTTTATGTTATGGCTGGCGTCAATCATCCAGCTGAGCTCAGGGTTGTTTACCTCAGCGCTCTGCATACCTTCTACCAGCTCATTAAAGATCAGGAACAGCTGATATGGCTTAATAGAACCCACCGTGAGGTCGTCATCGCCATACTTGGAGTCATTGAAGTGGAAGCCCCCAAGCTTGCCTTCCATCAGGAAGCGAGATACAATCTGCTCAATGTTTGTATTGGGAAGGTGATGCCCTAGGTCAACCAGCCCAAGCGCTTTCTCACCCAGCTTCTGGCAAAACAGGAGCGAAGAACCCCAGTCTGCGACCACAGTGGAGTAAAAGTGCGGCTCATAGGGCTTGTATTCTACAAAAACCTTCCACTCGTCTGGCAAAGCAGCGTAGATTTGCTGGAAAGAGTCGAGGGTGCGTTGGAATGCCCGCCTGAAATTCTGCTGCCCCGGGAAGTCGGTACCGTCAGAAAGCCAGATAGTCAATGCTTTGGAGCCTAAGTCTACGCCGTGCTTGATTACTTCTATGTTATGGGCGATAGCCTGGTCACGTACTCCTTTATCGGTGTGGGAGAGTGAGCCATACTTGTAGGAAAGGTCCTGGTTTTGCTGATCCTGGAACGTGTTGGAGTTTACCGCATCAAACTTGAGCTCAAAGGAGGCAGCTAGCTGCTGGATGGCTTTCGCGTTCTGCGGGATATCCCACGGAATGTGCAGTGAAATAGCACCACTCGACTGGTTGATAGCATGTAGCAGACCAACATCCTCAATCTTCTCCTCCAGGCTCCGTGGCTCCCCGCCACCTGCAAAGCGCCCGAAACGGGTGCCGCCTGTGCCCAGTGCCCAGCTCGGAATAGCCACCTGGAAGGCGGCTATTTTATCTAGGATAGCATTCACGGAATGGCCTTCGTCGCTTAAAACAGCTGTTAGTGTGTCGAGCTTTTTCTGGTGTAAGGCAGATTGTTTCTCATTATGCTGCTCAATCAGCGATTTATCTAGTATCATGCACTTTTTGAATTACAGGTTTAAAACTTTGACTAAGGAAGGAAGAAACAGGGACAATCGTGGCGGCTCAGACTCCCGATACGGCCTTCAGCACATCGGGAGTTCACAAACAACATATTTAACCTAATATAGGCGTATGCTCCTGAGCCGCCTGAATACGATTGTCTTCTGTTCTTTCTTTTCCCTATCTCACAAAGGCCATAGCCACACCGCCATCCACGTTCAGCACGTTGCCGGTCGACTTGTTCAGCAGCCCTCCTACAAAGGCGAAGCAGGCGTTGGCAATGTCTTCTGGCAGGATGATCTCGTTGAGCAGCGTGCGCTTGGCGTAGAATGCCGGTAGTTCCTCTACCTTAACTCCGTAGGCCTTCGCCCGGCCCTCGGCCCAGCCGCCGGCCCAGATGTTACTGTCGCTGATTACCGCATCCGGGTTCACCACGTTCACCCTGATACCATCGCCTCCCAATTCTGCCGCATTCAGGCGGCTCAGGTGCAGCTGGGCTGCTTTGGCAGAACCATAGCCTGCGTTGTTAGGGCCAGACACCAGCGCATTCTTGCTTACAATATTAAGCACGTCTCCGCCTATGTCCTGCTTGCGCATTACCTCCACGGCTGCCTGTGTTACAAGGAACTGGCCTTTCACCAGCACATCGTACAGCAGGTCCCAGTCTTTCTGCGTGTGGTCCTCAATGGTTTTGGAGATGGAAAGGCCGGCGTTGTTGACGATGATGTCCACTCCGCCGAAGGCCAGTGCGGCTTTGTTGAAAGCTTCCTGTATTTGATCGCCCTTAGTCACGTCCAGTATGGCCGTGGCGTATGCGTCTTTCCCGTACTGCTGCTTAAACTCCTCGCCAGCTCCTTGCAGGCGTTCCTCGTTCATGTCGTTGAGCACTACCACGGCACCTTCCTCCACAAATTTCTTTGCGATGGCCTTTCCAATGCCGCCGGCACTGCCTGTGATTAGTGCAATTCTGCCTGAGAGGGGCTTTGGCTTGGGCATGCGCTGCAGCTTAGCCTCCTCCAGCAGCCAGTACTCTATGTCGAAGGCCTCCTGCTCGGGCAAGCCCTGGTATTCAGAGATGGCTTCGGCGCCTTTCATTACGTTGATGGCATTGATGTAGAACTCGCTCGAAACGCGTGCAGTCTGTTTATCTTTTGCAAAAGAGAACATCCCCACACCCGGGTAGAGGATTATGACAGGGTTGTTATCGCGGATGCCAGGGCTGTTGTCGTGCTTGCTGCGCTCATAGTAAGCAGTATAATCTGCCCTGTAAGCTTCGAACTGATCCACCAGCTGGGCTTTTACTTCTTTTGCATCCGAGAGATCTGCATCCGGCGCTAAGTTTAATACCAACGGGCGTATTTTTGTGCGCAGGAAGTGGTCCGGGCAACTGGTGCCAAGGGGAGCCAGCTTCTCCAGGTCATTGCTGTTGATGAATTCCAGCACGCGCTCATCGTCTGTAAAGTGCCCGATCATCCTTTTCTGGCTGGAGCACAGGCCGCGCAGCAGTGGAATGAGTGTGCTTGCCTTCCCGAGGCGCTGCTCTTTCGGCAGCGATTCCAGCCTGGAGCCGCCAAATACCGGGCGCTCTTTGCCAAATTTCTCATTCAGGTATTCTGATGCTTTTTCAATTGTTTCCAGGGTGTTGATGTAGCTTTCATAAGCAGTATCACCCCAGGTAAACAAGCCGTGGCTGCCAAGTATCAGGCCGGTAATACCCGGGTTTTCCTGCACTGTTTTCTCCAGTATCAGGCCAAGGTCAAAACCCGGACGCTGCCACGGCACCCACGCCAGCTTTCCACCAAAGAGTTCTTTTGTTATCTGCTCCCCATCCTTCGATGCGGCTATCGCAATGATGGCATCCGGATGCAGGTGGTCGATGTGCTTAAAGGGCAGGAACGCATGCAGCGGGGTATCAATAGAAGGTGCCTTGGAGTCGAGGTCGTAGAGGCAGCGGGTAAACAACGCTACCATTTCATCTTCGTGCTCCAGGCCTCTGTACACATTCTTCAGGCTGTGTAGTTTCTCCAGGTATAAGCCAGCCAGGCCGCTCTTTTTCAGTGTTCCCAGGTCGCCGCCAGAGCCTTTTACCCACATCACCTCCACATCCTCTTTTGTGAGCGGATCCTTTTCCATTGTTTTGCAGCTGGTATTGCCACCGGCATAGTTGGTGAGCCTCAGGTCGGCGCCTAAGAGGTTAGAGCGGTATATTAAGAGTGCAACTTCATCATCTCCAAATGAGCTAGCAACCTCCTCATCCCAGAGGTAACTTACATACTTATAATCAGTTGTAGCTACTACGTTTTCCATGTTTTGATGTGTTAATTATTGATACTGATTAAAACGTTGATATTTGAAATTTGAATAACAGGGGTGCCTGGCTTTATAGTAGAATAAAGATAAGCGCAGAACAAGCTTTCTCTATCCTGTACCGTCCTGTACAAGGTGTCTGTAAGTGCTTAAAATACAACTCTTGTGTTTTGGCTTGCACATACACATAAAGGCAGTGCATGCTGTGCGATAGCAGGCTGGTTATTAAAAAGCACTTGCTCCTTTTCCTGGGTGCATGGGTGTCGCAGCTAAAGTGAAAAAGCCTTTCTATCCGGTTAGTGTCGTTTCCTTACGCTTTCGGAAAAGACAGGAGGCGATGGAAATTCCAGGGCTTTACTTGTTAAGCACTGCTTGTTAAGCTTCTGACACAGGATGTTTCTCCTTGTTCATCCAGAAGGGGGCAGTCAGAAACCAGAGCAGCGTACCAACCAACATCAGCGTCTTATGAAAGCTTAGTTCAATAACTCCGGCAAATACTAAGAGCGAGGGCACCACTGTCAGGAACAACCCGATGTAGGATATAAGTTTTAAGATTGACTGTGTCATGAGAACTGGTAGTTAAACTAATGCGAAACGAATTACAACGAATTGGCGGGAATCTTCATCTCCTGCTTCTCAACCAATTTCTGCTGGTATACTTTGCTTAATCCTATATACAGGGCGGCTGCAATAAACCAGCCTGGCAGGCCCAGGAAGAAGATGTCGATGCCCTGATAGTAGTTGAGAAAGAGGCACAGCACTAACGTGGCAATCCAGGTGATGCCTGCTGCCAGGTTGAAAGAGGATTTTACCACGCTGGCATAATTGCTTCTGAGGCCAATTTTCGGCAAAACATAAAAGTCGATGAAGATAATCGTTCCCATTGGCATGAGCACGAGCCCGTACAGCGCCACAAAGTCCAGCAGCCGCATCACCAGTGCAGGGAACAGCGCGGCAATAGTAGTCACCAGGCCAACTACCATGGTCACCTTCCAACGTTTCACAGAAGGCACAATAGACTGAATGGCTAAGCCAGCCCTGTAAATAGTTGGGTTGGCAGTGGTCCAGCCGGCAATCATCACACAGAAGGCGCCTGCTATGCCAGCGCTGCTATAGGCTATAGGGCCAGGTGTTACCTCGCCGCTTGCAGCTGCCACCAGGATACCGGAGGCAATCCAGGCCATCACATGGCCGATGAACATTCCGGCAGCGGAGGCAAAGCCATACTGCCACTTCCTGGCATACCGCAGAATAGAAAGGTCGCCCATGCCGATGTGCATGGCCATGTTCGCAAACCAGGCAAAGAAGGTCACGTGCCAGAAAGTGAATTTGCTGAATCCTGCTACCGGAACCCCGTTCCAGATGGTGGTCTGTGCCACTTCCCAAAAGCTTTCTAAAGAGGTGATGCCCAACTGGGGCATAACGGCAAAGGCAGCCGCCACAAAGACCAGGATCATCCAGGGAGCACAAACGTTAGCAAACTTAGATATCTGCTCATACCCAAGTATAGCGACAGCTGTGATAACTGTCCCTACAAACATAACCGTTACTACCCAACCAATGCTGTTCGGGTACATGTCGTCCAGTCCGGGCATCGCAATGTTAAAGGGAATACCCACTGCCGTTGCTGCCACCGCAATCATAGAGCCTGCCAGAAAGCAGAACATCAGGGCGTTCACAATATTATAGCCTGATACCAGGTACCTGCCGCAGATTTTCTCTAACTGGTAGTAAAGGGTAAGCCGGGCCTTTACTGCAATGGGGGCACAGAGAAACGCCCAGCTCAGAACAGCAAGAATGTTGCCCACCAGCAAGCCCAGGAAAAGATCAGATGCGCTAACGCCGTGCACCACAAACAAAGGACCGATCACAAACTCGGTTCCGGCAGTGTGTTCCCCGGCATACATGCCGACAAAGCTTTTCAAGCCCTTCAGCTTACTTTCAGGAACAGGCTCTCTCTCGTATTCATTAATGGAGTCTAACTGCGTGGCAAGGGTCTTCTTCATATTTGTGTTTGATTAGATGCTATGTTTTCCGGCTTTCAATCTGCAGCAGCAGGATGCTGAGCTAAATCTTTCTGCACTATTGGGTTCGCCTTTGCTTTTGGCCGCAAAGGGTTCGATTCAATAATGCTGGTTGTGAAAAATAGACATAAATGATTTAAGAACTATCCGGTAGTGTCCTGTATGCAGGGGTAAAAGCGAAATAAAAGGAGAGAACAGGAGGAAGAGACAACACAATTGTGCCTGCTTTAAACAACATGGTTTGAAAGCAGGCACAGCGGGAGCATTTTCTAATTTTTAAGATGCTCCTTTTATATTTCTTATATTTCCGGAAACCGGGTTCTAAGAAACAGCTTCCTGAATGATGAAAACATGTACCCTTTTAGGCCCATGCGCGCCAATCACCAGCGACTGCTCAATATCAGCAGTACGGGAAGCGCCGGCAATAAAAGCACCGTAGCCAGAGGCCGCTACATCTAAAGTTGCGTACGCCTCATGCATCGTGCCGACAATGCTGCTTTGGGGAATGACCAAGGCCAGGTGCTCACATATAAAAGGCAGTACCCTTGCCGGTAAATCTTCTTCTGTTATCCACACGGCACCATTCTCAGCTACTCCCAATCGTCCAGCCACTACCGCCATTTCCAGTGTGCCCAGCACGTGCCCTTCTGTTATGGGTCCAGTTGCTTCTGTGCCAAACCCGACGCCCTTTACAGTGTTCAGAATCCGGCCCGGCCCGTCAAAATGCTTTTTTAGATAAGCGCCGATGGCAGGCAAATCTGGCATGAAATTCACAATGCCGCCAATCCCCTCCACTGTTTTTGTGAAAACGGCAGGGGCTTCTTCCTTAGGGACAGGCGTGAAAGCAACTTGTCCTGGCAGGGGCGTGGCGGCGGGTTTGTTTGCCTTTACCCGCTTCAGTATTTCTTCCCGGCTGCTCATGTGTCTTTTCTGTTTTTAAGGTACCAGTCTCTGAAGCTTTCTTTTGGTGGCTCGGGCATTTCACGTTGCTTTGCCCATGGGTTAAGGGTTTTGTTGTTTGCCAGCCCGGGGAGCAGGCGCATCATAAAACGGCCTGACTTGCCTGCCACCCGGTATAAGGTGGGGTTCGACAAAACGTTAGCCATTACTTTTATACCTTGCTCCTTGCTCTTCGGTACATAGCCTTCTTCTGCCAGAACCTGGCGCCACTGGTAAAGCTGGTTGTGTATGTCAATTTTCACGGGGCATACGTTGGAGCATGAGCCGCACAGGGTAGAGGCAAAGGGCAGGTCGGCATTCTTTTTCATGTCCATGTTGGGAGCCAGAATAGCGCCTATCGGGCCTGCAATAGCATAATGGTAGCTGTGTCCGCCGCTTCTGCGGTAAACGGGGCAGGTGTTGATGCAGGCGCCGCACCGGATACACTTCAGGGAATTATAGAAGTCTTTGCGCCCGAGCTGTGTGCTGCGCCCGTTGTCGACCAGCACCAGGTGCATCTCCTGGCCCGGCCTCGGGCGGTGGAAATGGCTGGAATACGTGGTAATAGACTGGCCGGTGGCACTGCGGGCCAGCAGGCGCAGAAACACGCCCAGGTTTTCAGCTTTCGGAATAATCTTCTCGATGCCCATGCTGGCGATGTGTACCTTTGCCAGGTGCACGCCCATGTCGGCATTGCCTTCGTTCGTGCAGATTACGAACCCACCTGTCTCGGCGATGGCAAAATTAACGCCCGTTATAGCCAGGTCGGAGGTAAGAAACTTTTCGCGCAGGTGCTGGCGGGCAGCTTCCGTTAAGTAAGCAGGGTCAGAGGCTCCTTTTTCTGTGCCCAGGTACTGGTGAAACAGCTCCCCGACTTCCTCTTTCCGCTTGTGGATACAGGGCAGTACAATATGGCTCGGCGGCTCTTTTGCAAGCTGCACCACACGCTCACCCAGATCCGTGTCAATCACATCCACACCATTTTCCAGCAGGAAATCATTCAGGTGGCACTCTTCCGTGAGCATCGACTTGCTCTTGACCAGCTTCTGAATGTCATGCCGCTGAATGATGTCCAGCACAATCCGGTTATGCTCTGTGGCGTCGGAGGCCCAGTGCACCTGAATGCCATTCTGCAGGGCCTTCTGTTCAAACTCCACCAGGTACTCATCCAGGTTAGACAACACGTTGTGCTTGATCTGTGAGGCCGCCTCCCGGAGTTCTTCCCATTCCGGCAGTTGCTTGGAGACAACATCTCTTTTCTGCCGGATAAACCAAAGCGCTTTGTCGTGCCAGTCTACGCGCTCCTCATCCTGCAGAAAAGCTGCTGCTGCCGTAGCATGGTCTGGTACTGCTTTTTCTGTGTTATTCATGATAGCCGTTTAAGATTTCTGCAATATGAAGCACCTTCACCGGGCTGTTCCGGCGCCGTAATATTCCTTCCATGTGCATCAGGCACGAAACATCTGTTCCGGTGATAAATTCTGCGCCGCCCTGTACATGGTCCTGCACCCGGTCTTTCCCCATTTTTACTGATACAGCTTCTTCCGAAACACAGAAGGTGCCGCCAAAGCCGCAGCATTCATCCTTGCGGTTCAGCGGGATGAGTTCCATGCCTTTCACCATACTTAGCAACTGACCGGGTTTGGAAAAATCTGGTGCCGCTAATTCAGACATTTGCGCCAGGTGCAGCCCCCGTTGCCCGTGGCAGCTCATATGGAAGCCGACTTTGTGCGGGAAATTTGCCTGCAGGTCCTTCACCTCCAGCACATCCGTCAGGAACTCGCAAAGCTCAAAGATGCGGCTTCGGATGTGTGCTGCCGTTTCCGAGTTTTTCTCATCGTGCAGGTGCTCTTTTACATGCAGCACACAACTACCGGACGGCGCAACGATGTAATCATACCCTGCAAAGTTTTTTACAAATAAAGCATCGCAGCCTTTCGAAGCGGCCTGAAAACCCGAGTTAGCCATGGGTTGACCACAGCACGTCTGTTGCAGCGGATAATCCACCTCCACCCCCAGTTTTTCGAGCAGTTGCAGTGTGGCAACGGCTATCTGGGGGTAAAACTGGTCGATGTAGCAAGGAATAAAGAGTCCGACTTTCATCATATAGTTATTATCAGTAAAGCGTAAATCTTCTAAAGCTGCAGGTGTTGCAGCATCTGTTCTCCAGTAGATAAACTACTTTGATAATAGAGACGCAGGCAAAGTAAAAGAGCGTATGCCTTCTATGGAATCAGTTATGAAAAAGCTTTTCTTCCTAACCTGCTGATGGCATGTTTTACAAAGTACGAGAAACGAATAATCAGCTAAATACTAAAAGTTATCAGATTTTGATATTATTTTAACATTATTCTTCTGTGCTGGTAGTCATATAAGCTAATATTTGCCCAATGAAACCTTTTCTTATAAAAGTAGATGTTGCCCCGGAGCAATCGTTTAAAGTGCGGAACAACGTGAATCCGCTTGACTACAACCAGTGGCATTACCATGAAGAACTGGAACTGACGTATATCGAGAAAGGAACCGGAATCCGTTTTGCAGGAGACAGCATCGAAAGCTTTGGTGCAGGAGACCTGGTGTTGCTTGGCTCTAACCTGCCTCACTTCTGGCGTAGCGACGAAGCCTCCGGAGATGAGGCTGAGGCGCAGTGCCTGGCGCAGGTGGTGCAGTTCAGGCCAGACTTCTGGGGGAAAGCTTTTCTGAACTTGCCGGAGCTTAGCCAGGCAAAAGAGCTATTTCTGAAGGCAAAGCAGGGGCTGCGCATTACAGGCAAGACACGCAACCTTGTAAGAGCGCTGATGCAGGAACTGAGTACTGCTTTCGGGCTGAACCGGATTCTCATCCTTTTGCAAATCATCCAGGCAATCTCCGGCTCAACTGAACTATCCCTTCTGTCCAGCGTTGGCTTCAGCAGCTCGCTAAACGAGACAGAGACCAGGCGCATATCCAGTGTCTACTCCTATACGCTGGCCAACTTTACCAGAAAAGTGAGGCTGGAAGAGGTGGCGGCCATTGCCAACATGACTCCCAACGCCTTTTGCCGCTACTTCAAAACCCACACCCGTAAAACCTATTCTCAGTTTTTGCTGGAGATTCGGGTGGGCCATGCCTGTAAATTATTGATTGAGCATCAACTACCCATCGGGCAGGTTTGCCTGGAGAGCGGTTTTCAGAACTTCTCCAATTTTAACCGCTACTTTAAATCCATCACCAGCCTTACGCCACAGGCCTACCAAAAGCTTCACCGGAAGAGGCAGTAGCTTACTTTCAGCTACCGGATGCCACTCCTCCTACGTAGCAGAAGTGGCATCCGGAGGCGCATCAGAAAGCTTTGTCATACACAAAGGCTTTCTCTCTTCCGACAACTCATCATACATCCTGTCCAGGGTAAAATACTCTTACTTCCAGTTACTTTTTACAAGAACATAAACCGGGTTTCTCTGCCCTGTAAACCTTGAATGGACTGCATACCAATTACCTGAAGTTCCATACCATATTCCAGCAGAATCATAAGGCCGAAGTTGCCCCCTTCATTAGGTACAGAGAGAAAATCACCAGGAATAAACCAGGATCAAGCCTGACTCTTTCATAGCCTGTAAAGCCTGCTACAGGCATCCAGCAATTTTTTGTCTATTAATTTCCAGGCAGCTACAGGATAGAGCAGGATAGAAAGCTTTTCTGAATGCTATAAATTTAGGATAAGTTACAAGTTCTTCATCCGGCGCAGAACAGGTGGAGCAGGCTTCAAAACTTCCTGCAACGTGCCGTCATCCGGCTAAGGTACATAGCCTTTAAAAGTGAAGGAGCCCACAAAAGCCTGGTATGTATAGAGCAACACCGCCTTCTGTTGCACGCTGTATGATACCCGGTAAATAAAGGATATAGTATGCTGCTGTTGTGAAGACTCCTTTGAAAAGAGCAGCCTGACTGTAGGACATTCTGGTTGACAATAAATGTGTATGATAATTAAAACGCTTACCTATGAGAAGTAAAAAACAGCTATGGCAGCTAAAAAGCTGTATGGCATTTATACCTTTAGCTTTTGCTGGCGCTGCTCTTCCCCAGGAGGCTATAGCAAGTCCCTCTGCTGTATCAGCCAGTCTTTTTCAATGGACTTTATCTGGTAGAGTAACCTCTGCGGCCGGCGATCCGCTGCCTGGGGTTACAGTGTTGGTGAAAGGCACCACTACCGGAGTTGCCACCGGACCGGATGGTTCTTTCTCGTTGTCTGTGCCGGAGACCCCAGGCACGCTGGTCTTCTCTTTTATCGGCTTCAACACAACAGAAAAAGCTTACTCCGGACCAGGTACGTTCAATGTTACTCTGTCTGAAGACGCGGAAGCACTCGAGGAAGTGGTTGTGGTGGGCTATGGTACTCAAAAGCGTGCTGATGTGACAAATGCGATTGCAACACTGGATGCCAAAGCAATAGAGGAAAGACCGATTGCGCGGGTGGACCAGGCGCTGGTAGGCCAGATGGCTGGTGTACGGGTGCAGCAGACAAGTGGCGTACCGGGCAGGGGATTCAGCATTCAGGTAAGAGGATCCGGTTCTATTACCGCCGGTACGGAGCCGCTTTATGTAGTGGATGGTTTCCCGCTCGACGTGGTTTCGCAGGGTTCAGCGGGAGGCTTCGGACAGGGAAACCCGCTGGATAACATCAACCCAAACGATATTGAGTCTATCCAGGTGCTGAAAGATGCTTCTGCCGCTGCTATCTACGGTTCCCGTGGTGCGAATGGTGTTGTGATTATCACCACAAAGGCTGGCAAGTCTGGTAAGCCCAAAATATCTTTCAACACTTATGCCGGCTGGAGCGAGACAGCGAAAAAGCTGGACGTACTGAGTGGGGAGGAGTGGATAGACAGGGCCGTGGAGATGATAAACTTCAACTGGGTAAACTCCGGGGAAGGCAGAACCGCGAATCAGTCTTCTGCAGAAAGGGTAGCAATCCTTGGCCGCTTCAGCCCCAGCCTAGTTCTGGATGAGCGCTGGCTGCAGCCAGGCTACCCCGGGCTTAGGTTAGTGGACTGGCAGGATGAGGTCTTCAGAAAAGGACTCGTGCAGAACTACCAGGTGGCTGCCTCTGGGGGCACCGACGCAGTGAATTACTATATTTCAGGCGATTATCTGAACCAGGAAGGAATTGCGTTGGGCTTAGGGTATGAGCGTTACTCTGCAAGGGCAAACGTAGAAGTTAAAGCAAACGACAAACTGAAGTTCGGGATTAACCTGAGCCCATCCTACTCCATTACAAATGATCCGGGGGTAGAGGGGAAAGATCAGCAGATGCACATTGCCGTAGGGTTTAACCCTGTGGTGGAAGATACTGTTGGCCTTGATGTGAACACAGGCGACGAGCTGCCTTACCAGTGGGGCGTTTCCAGAAACAGCCCTGTGCGGGTGATTGAGAACTCTATAGGAGAGACCAGGATCTTCAGAACCCTGGCGACCTTGTTCGGCGAGTATAGCCTGATGGACAACCTGCGGTTCAGAAGCACCTTGAACCTTGACCACTCTGACGCCAATTCCAAGTCTTTCAGACCTTCCATTGTGAGCGGCAACCGTGGGAACAGACAGGCAGGAGGCGGCTTTGATGGCTACCGCAGGCTAACTTTTGTAAATGAGAATACTGTCTCTTATGACAAAGTAATAGCGGACAATCATAGTGTGTCTGCTTTGGTAGGTGCTTCCTACAACATGGGTACCACGAATTATTTCCAGATGCGCAGCGCTGGTGGATTCGGAACAGACGACATTTCCACACTGAATGCTGCGCTGAACATAAACGCCAGAAATACATTTACTACAGAAACCAAACATACGCTGCTGTCTTACTTTGGCAGGGTACAGTACAGTTTCTCAGATCGCTATCTCTTTAGTGCCACAGTCCGCCGCGATGGTTCTTCAAGGTTTGGAGAAGACACGAAGTGGGGTACTTTCCCTTCTGTCTCGGTAGGATGGAGAGTAACGGAAGAAGATTTCATGGAAAACATAGGGGCAGTAAACGAATTCAAACTGAGAGCCAGCTATGGTATATCCGGTAACAACGCTATCCCGAACTACGCCCATATTCCTTTGCTTGGGTTTGCCAACTACTCCCTTGGAGGGATGAGCCCTGCAGTGGTTACCGGACAGATACCAGTGAACGCTCCGAATCCAAATTTAGGTTGGGAAGAATCCAAAACACTGAACATTGGTTTTGACCTGGGCCTTCTGGAAAACCGCGTCTTTACGTCTTTTGACTATTATACCAAAACGAACACGAACCTGCTGCTCAACATTCCGGTGCCTACCGCCACCGGCTTCTCTACTGCGCTTACGAACATCGGGGAAGTCTATAACACAGGTTGGGAACTGGAGTTAACCACCCACAATATCACAGGAGCCTTTAACTGGACAACTAATGCAAACCTGAGCTTCAACAGAAATGAGGTGCGGCAGCTGGGGCCAAACAACACCCCTGTTGAGACAGGCTCTTACGGAGTTGGCCATAGGTTATTGCAAGTGGGCCAGCCGCTTTGGAGTATCTATGTGGTGGAGCAGGATGGTATCCTTTCGCAGCAGGACATTGATAACGGCGTGGCCCTTTATGGCAATCAGGTGGAGGGAGACCCAAGATACGTGGATGCCAATAACGATGGGGTGATCAATGACAATGACCGTGTAATTGTTGGTAAACCAAACCCGGATTATGTATGGGGGCTTACGAATACCTTCAGCTTTAAAGGCTTTGATCTGAGAGTGCTGGTGCAGGGCCAGCAGGGCGGCCAGCTTTATTCTATGTTTGGCCGTGCCATGGACAGGCCGGGGCAGGGACTGGTAGAGAACACGCTGGGGCTGCACCGTGACCGTTGGAGATCTGCTGAGGACCCGGGTGCCGGAGAAAGAGGAAAAGCAAACTCTAGTTTCGGGTTTTTAAAGAGTACCGCCTGGCTCTATGACTCTGATTACTGGAGGGTAAGAAACATTACCTTAGGGTATGACCTAGGTAGATTGTTGAATAACCAGCGGTTTGTGCAGAATGCGCGCATTTATGTAAGTGCTGAAAACTGGTTTGGTGGTGATGAGTATTTGGGCGGCTTTAACCCGGAGGCGGTTAACAACGCAGATGGAGGTGCGCTTGTAGGGGATGACTATGGTGCTTTCCCGCTGGCTAAGTCCATGACTGTCGGCTTGAACCTTTCCTTCTAATTACAAGCTAAAATTTATCATGATGAAAAAGATAACCTTATATATATGTTCGCTGCTGATGGTAAGTTTGGTCTCCTGTGAAGAGGAACTGGATCAGATACCACTGTCAGAGGCCAGTACGGCAAACTTTTATCGGACTCCTGCCGAATTCGAACAAGCTATTAATGGTGCGTATGCACAGCTGCGCCCTTTCCCGGATCGTTATTATGATCTCTCTGAAACAAGATCAGACAACATTTATGGCTCATCCACTACCGGAGTACGGCCCTGGGACCCTGTGAATGACTTCGCAAGAACGTTATCGAATAACGAATTGATTGAGGCAGCCTGGAACCAGAACTTTAATGGTATCATGCGTGCAAATACGGTGCTGGACAGGCTGAACGCCGATGTTGTTTCAGATGAAACGCAGCGAAACAGATTAGAGGGCCAGGCAAAATTCCTGCGGGCACTTTACTACTTCGACCTGGTGCGATGGTATGGCAAGCTCCCCATCTATTCAAGCGTTGTTACTCCTGCCGCCGCGCTGGAAATCCCCAGAAGTTCTGTTCCGGAAGTATACGACTTCATCATGTCTGACCTGAACAGCGCAATGGAGCTTCTGCCAGATAGATGGACAGGTGCCAATGTAGGCAGAGCTACGTCGTGGGCAGCCAAAGCACTGTTGGCGCGCGTCCACCTCACACGTTCAGGACCAGATTACGGCATAGAGGGGCCCACCCTGGGAGTAAACGAATACGATCAGGCACTTACGCTACTGAATGATATTATCAATAACAGCCATCATGCATGGGTAAGCGACTATGCCAGTATCTTTGACTATGACAACGAGAACAACCCGGATATCATTTTCGATGTTCAGTTTCAGAGTGGTGGTTTAGGCCTGGGATCCACATTGCCCGGATACATGGGGGTTTCATCCTATTTCAATACGGTGCCCAATATACCTTCACCTCAGTCTAGTGTGGAGTTCAGGGAAATTTCTGATGATCTGCTGAATGCTTACGAACCAAACGATGTAAGAAAAGCCGTTACCATTCAACAGGGCTTTACGGATGATTTCGGGAATGTAGAGACGAGGGCGTTTTACAGGAAGTTTCTGAATGAGGCCAATCCTGGTCTGGATCGTTTTGACTGGCCTATTAACTTTCCGCTTATCCGATACACCGACGTGCTGCTGATGAAGGCAGAAGCCATACTAAGAGGTGGCGCAGGAGGAGGCCAGCAGGAAGTGGATGACATTGTGAACATGGTTAGAGCAAGAGCAGGGTTAGAGCCTGTTTCCGGTGTGACCCTGGATATGCTGCTGGAAGAAAGAAGGCTGGAGTTCGCAGGTGAGGGACTGCGCTGGCATGAGTTAGTACGGTTTGGCAAGGTGATAGAGAAAATGAACGCCTGGCTGCCACAGGAGGATGAACTAAACAGAATGCCGGCTTCCATTGAGCCTTTCAATATTATATATCCGATTCCGTTTACGCAGCTTACAGTTAAAAGAGGGCTTTATGAACAGAATGCAGAATATAACTAGGTAGTATAACAAAAGCTACTATAGGCAAAAAGGAGCGGCACGAATAGTGGCGCTCCTTTTTGCTTTATAGGCAATGCTTTATGCTGCCCCTAATTTTAGTTGTGCTTCAGCACTGAAATGAAAGCGCAGGTAGAAGCTGCCAAAGGAATAAAAGAGACCAGCACCAACACCCGCACAGGGAAACGGGACAGTGCAGGATGGCAACATGAGCAGGATTGCCTATTTTAGAAGGTGCCTGAAGCTGCGCAAACAACGGAGATTCGTTTCTGCTGCTGTTTCTCCCAAGGAAAGACAGGGCGAAAGCAAGGCCGTGAATAGATTTTATCGTCAGAAAATACAGAACAAAATGATACATCGCTTAAAGCAGGTAGTCACATTCCTTATTCTTCTACAGGTATTTTGCCTGCCGGTGCTGGGGCAATCCTCAGTAGGTAACTACCAGTCTGGCTTCAGACAGCAGGGGAATGAAGTGTTTTTCAAGAGTGCCAATGCGGACGTAAAGCTGGAGTTTTATACACCGGACATGTTCAGGGTAAGGGCCAGCTGGGACAGAAAATTTCAGCCGAATGAGCCTTACATGGTCGTGAAGTATGATTTTCCTAAAGTAGCGGTGAAAACTTCGGAACAGGCAGACCACTTCCTGCTGCAAACTGACAAGCTCGATATTAAGGTAAACAAAGCGCCTTTTGGTATAGCGGTCTATACAAAAGAAGGCAAGTTACTTACAGCAGACGCCACAGGCGGAGAAGGTTTTGTAAAGGACGGGCAGGCTGTTGCCGTGAAAAAGCAGCTGGCCCCGGACGAGCATTTCTTTGGTTTTGGTGAGCGGATGGACTTCCTGGATCAGCGAAACAAGAAGCTTAGTATGAACGTGGGCAGGGGCAAAGGCTTGCCGCACCACGTTGGGGCCTATAATGTGCTGGAAGCAAATTATTCGCCGGTGCCGTTCTTCATGAGTACCCGCGGCTATGGTATTTTCTTCCATACCGCCTACCCCACAGAATGGGACATGGGCATGAGCAACCCGGAGAGCTACAGCTTTAAGGCAGAAGGCGGCGAACTGGATTACTACTTCATGTATGGGCCGAGCTTCCCGGATTTATTAAACAGCTATACCACCCTTACTGGGAAATCGCCGCTTTTGCCTGAGTTTGCGCTGGGGCTGCATGTGGGCACCTACAGCGGTGGCACCTGGGGGCACGAAGCAGAAACCTCAGACAAGTATGTCGTAGAGTTGGGGCGCAAGTTCCGGACATACGGTATACCTGCCGACATCCTGCACCTCGACTCCACTTGGCGCATCTTTGGC
Organism: Pontibacter toksunensis; assembly: GCF_042686245.1. NCBI lineage: Bacteria > Pseudomonadati > Bacteroidota > Cytophagia > Cytophagales > Hymenobacteraceae > Pontibacter > Pontibacter toksunensis. The sequence goes on from NZ_JBHUOX010000022.1 coordinate 83,730, forward strand.
AAGAATGGAGGAAAAGGTGCTACATCATTCGAGTGGCGGCCAACCTTTAAGGATCCGAAAGGAATGTTCGACAGTCTGTATGCGATGGACTATAAAATGGTGGGCCTGCACCTGCGGCCGCGCTTCGATAACGGAAATCAGTTAAACCTGCTGGCGATGGCGCAGGAACAGGGCTTTGTTTACCCGGAGCAGGACTCGCCCGGCGAGTTTGTCAATTTCTTTGATCAGAAGGCGGTAGACTGGTGGTGGCAGAACGGTGTGAAGCGCATCGCCGACCAAGGGGCCATGTTCCTGAAAACAGACGAAGGCAGTGCCTTTGGTGCCCTGGCAAATGAAAGCGAGAAAGTAGGCCCTACAGGAGAGGACATCAAGTGGAAGCACAATATTTTTCCGCTTATTTATACCAAAGCATCCTTTGAGAAATTCCAGGAGCACAACGGCATGCGGGGCATGGCACATACCCGCGAAGGCTATGCCGGCATTCAGCGCTACCCTTTTATCTGGGCCGGCGACTGGCCGAGCGAATGGCAGTATTTTGCACCTGTAATCAAAGCAGGTCTAAATATCGGCTTGTCCGGTGTCAGCAACTGGTCGCATAACATGGGCGGTTTTGAGCACGTAGCCGACCCGGAATTATACATCCGCTGGGTGCAGTTCGGGATGTTCAGCCCGGTGGCGCACTTGCTGGGTATGGAGCATCCTACCTACAAGGAGCCCTGGAACTATGGCGAAGATGCCCTGCGCAACTTTAAGAAGTACGATTTGCTGCGTTACCGGCTAATCCCTTACATGTACAGCAACGCCTACAACAACCATACCACCGGTGTGCCGCTGATGCGTGCGCTGGTGCTGGAGCATCAGAACGACCCGAACGTATACGATGTAGCGGACCAGTTCATGTTCGGAAACAACCTGCTTGTAAATCCTGTCACCACCAAGGGAGCCAAGACACGCACGGTATACCTGCCGGAGGGCACCTGGTTCGACTACTGGACCGGCAAGAAGTATGAGGGAAAGCAGTACGTGCATGTACTCACGCCGCTGGATACCATTCCGATATTCGCAAAAGGAGGCGCTATAATCCCGATGCAGCCGGAGATGAAGTATTTTGGCGAGAAACCAGTAAACACAATTACGCTGGACATCTTTCCGCACGGTGCCTCTAAATTCGAGCTGTATGAAGACGATGGAAAGAGCTTGGATTACAAGAATGGAGAATACGCCATCACAGAAATCAATTCCAACCAGACCACATCCGGTTTGAACCTTGCGATTAAAAAGCCGAAGGGCAAGTACAAGGTCCCGTCGCACAACTACCTGGCAAAAATCCATTGGAACGACAAGAATGCACCTGCCAGCGTTACGGAGAATGGCAAAAAGGTAAAAGCTGTGGCAAACGCAGCAGCCCTGGAACGCGGAGCAGGTTGGTATTACGACGCGCAAAACAACCTGCTCTGGATTAAAACCAAGCGCTCTAACAAAGAAGACATCAACCTGGCAGTGAAGCTCTAAAGAGAAAGCGAATACTCCTCCTTAAGTAGATTGGAATGAGGCACTCTTGATAGTTTCAAGCCCGTTCCATAGTCTATCTTCTTTTGCATCCAGCTGGCACGAAGTGAACATGTTTCCAGTCTTTGGGTTGAGCGTCTGGGGGGAGGGGCCTTCTATTTGTAAATTTCCGGTGCCACGCCAGTGACAGCCGTCAGGCAGGAAATATACACAGCGCGATGCCCTTAAGAGGGCCCCTACCCCCAAGTCGAGGCCCCTCGGCCTTGAGAGCACAAACAAGAGCGATGAAACATTTGGAAAGTTGCCTCTGAATGAACAGTTGCAACGGTAGCCTGTACAGAGTTTTTTTCATCGGGTACATCCACACAGTCAAGATTTGAAGAGCAAGGAAATTCACATTCGCTTATGTTCAAAAATAAAGTAACTGCTTGTTGCTTAACTCTACTGCTGGCATGTCAGTCGCAGCATACCTCCAATAGCAGTATAGGGGCGGTGAGTGAAAACAAGGCGCAGCCATCTCAGGAGAAACCGGAAGACAGACTGAGCGTAGCGCGGCCGCTTCGCTACAAGCCGGAGGGAACTGACTTTGTCATCCTGAACGGAAACAAGCGCTTTAACAGGGCCTTGTACGGTACGGGTACCGCCTTTAGGGTAGAGGCTGGCGATTTGCCGGAGTTCCTGCTATACATGCCCCGGAAAGGTGGAAACCTGAAATTAGGCATTGCAACATCGGAAGGTGACAAATGGCTGATAGAGGCAGACCATATTAAGGCCATTTACCGGCCCGGCACCATGATCTACGAAATCAAAGACCCGCTGCTGGGAGAGGGGCAACTGAACCTTCAGGTGCTGGCAATGGCGGAGGCAGAGGGCATGCTGGTGTCACTGGAAACTACGCCTGACACACAACCTTTTGAGCTGATCTGGACCTATGGCGGTGCCAGCGGTCACCGGCCTGCCAGGGACGGCGACATTGGCGCTGACTCGGAAGAAGGCTTCTACCTGCACCCGGAGCACGCGAAAGGCAATGTGTTCGAAGTGCGGGAGAATACCTTCCTGCTTGGCTTTGAATCAGATAAGAACAAGGCAGGCAGTTCGGAAGAAAACACAGCAAGCGTAAAAGACAAAGGCTACCAGATTTTCGGCATTTCGGCTCCCGGTACTTCACTGAAAATTGGCGACGCCAACCAGCAAAGTTCTCCTAAAATGCTTCTGGCTTCTGATAAGTCTAACTTGCCCCTGGTAGTAGGCCGGAAGCAGATACAAGGCAGTCAGAAAATCTACTTTGGCCTGCAAAACAACCTGACGGCAAAGCCAATTGCCTATCAGGAACTGCCGGCAGCGTTTATCAAAGCGGATGAGCAGCGGAAAAGAATCGCCAGACAGGTGAAAATTGTAACACCTGATCCATACCTGAATACTTTAGGCGGAGCACTGAGCATTGCCGCTGACGCTATCTGGGACGGACAAAGTTACATGCACGGGGCCATTGCCTGGCGCATGCCCCTGAACGGCTGGCGTGGTGCCTACGTGGCCGATGCCCTGGGCTGGCATGACAGGGCCCGCACGCACTTCCGGGGCTACAGTGAGGCGCAGGTACTTTCTCCTGACTCCGGCCCTGTGGTACCCGATCCGGAAAAGAACCTGGCCAGGCAAAAAGAAGAGATAGGCATCTCGCTGTATACCGAAGGCTACATCTCCAGAAACCCCAGTAGTAAGAAAGTAGCGCACCATTACGACATGAACATGGTGTTCATTGACGAGATGCTCCGCCATTTCCTGTGGACGGGAGACAAGGAATATATACAGGAAGCCTGGCCCATCATAGAACGTCACCTGGCCTGGGAAAAGCGGAATTTTGATGCGGATAACGACGGGTTGTACGATGCCTACGCCAGCTTCTGGGCAAGTGATGCGGTGCAGTACAGCGGTGGCGGCGTCACGCATTCCTCTGCCTATCATCACTTTTCGATCAAGATGGCTGCAAGGTTAGCCACGCTCATCGGCAAAGACCCGAAGCCCTATCAACAGGAAGCAAAGAAAATAAAGCAGGCAATAGAGACGACCATGTGGCAACCGGACAAGGGTTGGTACGCCGAGTATAAAGACTTGCTCGGCTTACAGAAACTGCATCCCGCGGCGGCCCTCTGGACAGTCTATCATACCTTAGATTCTGAAGTGCCGGATGCTTTCCAGGCGTACCAACTGCTGCGCTACGTAGACACACAGATTCCGCACATTCCTATCCAGATTTCAGACCTGCCGGGGGAAGACCTGTACACCCTCACTACCTCCAACTGGATGCCCTATACCTGGTCTGTTAACAATGTGGCGCTGGCGGAGGTGGCGCACACTGCCCTGGCTTACTGGCAGGCAGGTCGTACCGAAGAAGCCAACAAACTTATGCGAAGCATCCTCATCGAAAGTATGTACATGGGCTCCAGTCCCGGCAACCTGCAACAGCTTTCTTACTACGACCATTACCGTGGCGAACTGTACCGAGACTTTGCAGACGGCATCGGCATCAGTTCTAGGGCACTGGTAGAGGGAATGTTCGGCATTGTGCCCGACGTGCTGGCCGGGGAGCTCCTTATTCGCCCGGGCTTGCCCGCCGACTGGAACCATGCCAGTTTCGAGACGCCGGATATTCAGTATGCTTTCCAGCGCGAAGGCGACACAGAAACCTATACCATTACCCCGCACTTTAACAAGCCGCTAAATCTTACTTTCAGAGCTGCTGCCTTAAAAGACAAGGTGGCCTCGGTAACGGTAAACGGGCAGCCTGTGCAGTGGACAAACTATACAGAAGCGATTGGTAATCCGCAGATACGAATAGCGCCTCCTGCTGCTGAAAAGTATCAAATTAAGATTACCTGGAACGGCGATAAGCCTGCCGGCGCTACCTACAATGCAGTAGCAGCAAGAGGTGCTGCATTCACCGTTGATTTAAAAAATGCGAAAGTGCTGGAGATAAAAGATCCGCAAAAAATAACAGCAGGAAAGGAGAAACTGGGAAATAACCTGAAGGTAAACATAGCGGGAGAAAAAGGACATCATACGTTCTTCGTGTTGGCCAGGCAGGGAGAACTGCAATGGTGGGAACCTGTAAATGTGGAGTTAAAGGAACCGTATGAGTTAAGTGCCCGACAAGGTGAAAGCCCACAGGTGCTGCTCCATAACAATACGGCCGTTGCGCTAAACGAAGAAGTTACGTTTACTGCCGGAGGCTTTTCTAAAAAGCTCCTGCTGCACGTGGAACCATCTCAGACTTCTGAACCAATAGTGATACCAGCTGAATTCCTGCTGCCAGGTACCAACAGGGTGGAGGTAAGAGCAGGAAACGGACCTATCGCCACCGCCGAATTAATAAACTGGCAACTTCCGGTGCCGGAGGGACAGCAACAGCCGGAGTGGGAAACAGTAGACCTTTCCGGGCACTTTAACGATAATGTAACTCAAATTTTTAAAAACGACTATCTCTCGCCTCGTCCTGCCGTGGCTACCCTCCAGTTACCGAAACAAGGCATAGGCAACTGGTGCTACCCGTTGGTGACAGCCGAGATAGACGATACAGGTCTGCGAGCCAAAGCTGGCGAAGATGGCATTGTAGAGCTTCCAAATGGCTTGCCCTTCAAAACTACGGGTACAGCAGAAGGCAATAACATTCTTTTCACCAGCCAGTGGGACAACTACCCTGACCAGGCGACTGTTCCGCTACAGGGAAATGCATCCCACGCTTACCTGCTTATGGCAGGCTCCACCAACCCGATGCAGTCCCGTTTCGACAACGGGGAAGTGGTGGTACACTATACCGACGGTACGCAGGAGAAACTGGTGCTGCGGAACCCGGAAACATGGTGGCCGATTGAGCAGGATTACTACGTCAACAACTACTCCTTTACGCTGAATAAGCCGAAGCCTATCCGGGTGCACCTAAAAATCGGAGAAGTGCTGGAGAACTTCGAATATTCCGACATCAAAGGATTCGCCTACGACAGCTACATTCCGGGCGGAGCAGCAACCGTGCTGGACCTGCCCCTGAACCCACAAAAGAAGCTAAAGTCTCTGGAAGTAAAAGCGCTGGCAAATGATGTGGTGATTGGACTGATGAGCGTGACCCTGGTGAGAAGTCGTGAAATCAGGTGATGACGTGTGCCTATTGAAATTCCCACCAAATGAAAGTGCTATCATAATCTTCAAATTCTTTCGAATGCATTATTTCTGTTGTTGTCGGTAAAGTTCGGGAGACTAAATAAACCAAACCTGCTTTCAAGAGAGAAAAGCTCCTTAACTAAAATATGGTATCGCTCATAAACTTGTAACTTCAGTATTTCAATAAAACTTTATATTATATTAAGCGTAAATAAGGAGCAGCTACTCTCTAATGTTTACAACAATAGAAAGTTATAAAGCTACAGTTACTCCCTCCCCCTCGTTACTAGACATATTGGCTGAAGTGCATCAGTTTGATGCTAAGCTTGTGTAGATATCTCTTTTGAACTCCTTGTATCAAGTGTGTATCCTTTCTGAAAGTGGCTTATTCCTCTTTAGCCATATTAGTTTTGGTGTTTTATAAAGGTGTTCCTATGAAATCACTACAAAAATTCCTTGCTATTCTTTTCTTGGCAACCCTGCCATTTGTTTCCTGCACAAAAGAAGATAACGATCCTGCTCCAACAGAGAACGATAATGCAGCATTAAAAGCAAATGCTGGACCCGATCAAACCATTACCCTGCCACAAGACAGTGCTCTTTTGGATGGTAGCCATTCGTCAAGTATCTATGGCGCTATTACTAGTTATGAATGGTACAAAATTTCAGGGCCAACTTCTTTTTATATAGTCAATGATAAAGCTGCTAAAACCCAGGTAAAAGAGCTTATTAATGGTACTTACGAATTTGGTTTAAGCGTAAAGGATAACGAGGGCAGGATTTCGAGAGACACGGTGCAGATTACAGTAATATCCGGTGTGGAGAATGAATCATGTGACAGCAGTAACCGGCCCATCGTGCAGGCCCAACTCCTACCTGCGGGCACCCTCTCCGAAGCAAGAGCCGGAATGGCCGTGGCGGCGGCTGGAAATAAAATTGTATTTGCAGGTGCCGCATTATCGGGCGCTGGCGTTAACGGTTATGGTTCTGCCCGGGTAGATATTTATGATATAGTCACTGATACTTGGTCAACTGCCCAATTAAGCGAAGCTCGATCTGATATAGCAGCCGTTGCCGCCGGAAACAAAATATTTTTTGCAGGCGGCAGGTTAGGCGATGGCGCTTTTGATGAGCTTTTTTCTACGGTTGATATTTATGATGTAGTAGCGGATACCTGGACAGTTGCTTCGTTGAGTGAGCCTCGGGCGTATATCGCGGCTGCAGCTGTAGGGAACAAAGTGTTTTTTGCCGGCGGCGAAAAGAATATAAATTACGAGACCTCCGACAAAGTGGATATATATGATCTGTCTACTAACAAATGGTCAACGGCATCATTAAGCGAGCCCAGGAGTTATATCTCGGCTGTAGCCGTTGATGATAAAATATATTTTGCAGGCGGACAAACAGAGGACAGGTGGTACAACATTCCTTCTGATAACATCGATATATATGATAATACCACAGACACCTGGTCTACCTCCACTTTAAGTCAACCCATGGGATTTGTGGCTGGCGTTGCCGTAGCTGACAATATATACTGGATGGGAGGCTGTAGGATGGAAACTGAGAATGTAAATACCGGGCAAAGCTCACTCGACTATTTATTCAAACCTGGGGACTGGGGATACATATATAATCATGTTGTCGTAAAGGATAATAAACTGGTGTTTTTTAGAATCTCAGGGGAGAACGCAAATAAGTTTGACATCTATGATTTGGATACCAAGACCTGGTCAGTTGGTGTACTGGAACAGGATAATGTTCAACTCCGATCTGTCTTTTCGGTAAACAATATTATTTATTTAGCAGGAGGCATGAGGTATGTAGATGACAATTCTTTTGAACTGTCAAATCAAGTCTGGAAGCTGGAGTTTTAGAATCAGTATATATTTTTCATCAAAGCGAATGCCTATCTGCTGATGGCAGGCTCCACCAACCCGATGCAGTCACGGTTCGACAACTGGGAAGTGGTGGTACACTATACCGACGGTACCCAGGAAAAACTAGTGCTGCGGAATCCGGAAACATGGTGGCCTATTGAGCAGGACTAATACGTCAACAACTACTCCTTTACGTCGGATAAGCCGAAGCCTATCCGGGTGCACCTGAAAACCGGAGAAGTGCTGGAGAGTTTAGACTATTCCGACATCAAAGGATTCGCCTACGACAGTTATTTTAAAGCTCTTTTACTATAGGTGTGAAATTAGAATTTCTTTGCTAGAAAAAAGGTAATTCATTTTATAGTGAAGCCTAACGGTTTGGCTATGAGCAGTGGCGTCGCACAGGGCGCTATTGCTTATAGGTTTTGTGTGCGCCCAGTATGGGCACCTGATACTAAAGGTATCAATTTATTCCAGAGGGTGAAAGTCCCTTGCAGGCGAGTTGGTGAAGCCTGTTAGCAAGCCGCAAGCTGGTTCGTCGCGAGGCGTG
>NZ_JBHUOX010000023.1:0-88714 GCF_042686245.1 Pontibacter toksunensis
AGTATAACCAATTCCGGCCCCATAGCTCATTGGGCGACAAGACGCCGGAAGAGTGGGTGGAATGTAATATAGTAGAACCCGAATTCTCTACTTTTCACATGTCCTAAAAATGGGAGGAGCTCAGCACCTGTGTCAGTTATAATTTTTGTTGAAGTTGTTGGCATGTGATAAAACTACGTTTGGAGAAGTGTCTCCCAATTGTTCTCTTTTGCCTCACAGCCTAAAATTTTTGCATATTCCCATTTGGTTTTGGGGTCATACTCCATAATCGTGAGGACAGGTCGTGACTTGAACCATCCATCCTTAACTACTTCCGGCTTAAATTCTGCGTTCACCGGCAACGCGCCTGCAAGGTCTCCATGTGTGCAAAGGAGCACAACTTCTGAGGACGTGTCATCAAGCACTGAGACAATGTCGCCAGCTGACAATTGCCCATACCTCTGCTCTCTTAAGCGATGAGCTATTCGAATTTCCGAAGTCGCAGTGAATCCTCTAACACCATTCGAAAAACGGAGAACAGTTTCGATACACCGTGCCATAGGGGAACTGAGAATCTGACTAATTAGGATCTGCTTAGAATTTAATTCAGGCACTAGTTTACCAACGATTGAGTGGAATCGGCTGGCTGCTTCATCCACCTGAACGCCTCCCTTATGGCTTAAACCTCTAAATTGCCCAGGCTCCACATTTTCTGCATCTGCATGGGTAAGAATTATTACTATCATGGTAAAGTTTTTTTGATGTTGGCTTTTCTGTCATTTTAACTTCGCTTTTGGTTTAGGATGATTTAAATTTGCAGATAAGCATTGTTATTAGGTTTATCTATTGTCACCAGGTGTTCTTCAGGTTTAGGCAGCTGTCTTGCGTCCTCTATCTAAAAAAACACAAGCGGTATTCTTTATTAGGGTGCTATGATAAGCACTGAAACGCGCAGAGTTTATATGTAAGCTCATAAAGGTAAAAGTAAAGAGATTGCGCTCTTCATTTACGGTATAAATATAAAAAAGTAAAGATTAAATTAGACTATAAAATCAGAAAGAAGGATTATGAGCTAAAATATTGAGGTAGATAATAAAAAATATTTAGTAGCCGTTTTAAGCTGCCAAAGACTTGAAAGCCTTTTTCTGCTTGTGAGGCTTCCTTAACCTTGCCTCTCGACCAACTCTTGTTACAGCACAGGCCATCGTAGTTATGCAGCAATAGATTTAACATAACCTTCGTTATAGAACAAGAAAATGCTCCTGATGATGAGGAGCATTTTGTTTAAATATAGCGTATAAGCTAAACGATGTTTAGCAGGTTTGCCTTTAGGTGATGTAAGTGTGACCTTACTGCTAAGGTACACCATCAAAAGACCCTAACCTTTCAATGATTAGGGCCTTTTGATGGTGTACCTGAAAATGTCAGCCTACTTTAGGACGTATCACAGGAATGCACTTATTCTACTTTGTCAGCATTATTTTCTGCTGCCTGACCTCGCCAGGAGTTTGCAGCCTGAGAATGTAAAGCCCAGGAGATAGCTCTTTCCCTGGCTTCCACGTCAACTGGTACCTGCTGTTGCCTTGGGCTTCCCCTCGGTACAATACCCCAACTTCCCGCCCCTTGATATCATGTACTTTCACGTCCACTGGTTGCGTGTGTGCTAAGGTGAAGACAAGGGTCACCTGCTCTGTGAAAGGATTCGGATAAGCCATTAGCTCCTGCTCCTGGATAAGAGCTTCTGCCATGGCGGCTTTATCGTCGCTTTGTGATTCAGCCTCTTCAACTTTGGCTGCTAAAAATGGAATCCTGTAAATGGTGAAGTCTGAGCTGGTATATGCCCGGCCGCCGCCAGACAGCAGGACGCTAATCTTGCCTGTAGTGGCCCCCTGAGGTACCTCAGCTAGTATAAGGAAATCAAAGTAGGCCTTGAACTTTTCGGCTTTCACACCATTAAAATATACCTCCCGCGTAGTACCTAAATGCCTGCCCACCAGTAGCACCTTTGATCCGGGCCAACCCTTGTTCGGGTAAAAGGCTTGAATGCTAGGCTGGAGCACCGTGAAGGAAAGGTTAGTTTCTACAGTGCCGCCCGCCGCTTCTAAGGTAACAAGACCACTGGAAGCCGTGGCGGGTACAACAGCCGTTACCCTGTCCTCGCTGACAACCGTAAAGTCTGCCTCCACTCCATTGAAGCGTACGGAAGTAGTAGTGGCCAGTCTCTTGCCGTCAATGGTGACAGTGGTGCCTGGCAGCCCCTGCATAGGTGAAAAAGAACTTATTTGCGGGGCTAAAGCCCGGTAAAGTGCCCTGGCAATGGCGTATGGATCGGCTCCGGCGAAGTTTGTAAGCACAGCTATCGTCACGTCTCTCTCCGGCTGATGCGCCAGAACCGCGCGATATCCAACAGCATCCCCATTATGCCCCAGGAAGACTTCGCTGTCGCTTATGTGCGGAATCCGCTCTATACCGTAACCAAGAAAATCGCCGTTCTTGTCTGGAGAAGCAGAAATAGACTCCAGCATCATATCCAATGTTGCCTGGCTAGTCGCCTGGCCTCTGAACAGCGCATCCCCCCACTCCGCAACGTCAGTCGCATTGGAAACGATGCCCCCGCCCGCATAAGCCAACGACACAATCGCATCCATAGGGAAACGTGAGATGTTGGTGTAGGCATTCGGGAAAAGGGGTTGGCCGGTCTGGGCAAAAACCGGGTTAAAGGGGCTAAGGTTATCGTGTGGCGCAGCCAGTATGCCGCGGTTTCCCCGGGGCTCTCTTCCCGCCAGGTACATCGACTCAAGGTCAAGCGGCTCGAAGAACCGCTCCCGGTAGTGCTGCTCTATTGGCTTACCGGTAGCAGCCTCCACTAATGCACCCAGCAGGATATAGTTGGTGCTGGAGTAGCGGCGCTCTGTGCCGGTTGGGAAGATTTGGTTGGTAAAGGATATGGCTTCAAAAGGTGTCCAAACCCTTGCCGGCTGAGCCGCCACCGCAATCTGGAGCTGCGGCTCCACGACATAGTCAGAGAACCCGCTCTCGTGGGCGAGCAGCTGGCGAATGGTGACTGCGCTGTTGAGCCGCGGGTTAATCTGGCTGAGCGGGAGGTAGGCGCTGACAGGGTCATCCAGGTTGAACACCCCTTCCTGCGCCAGTTCCAGCACAAGCGCGGCTGTGAAGGTTTTGGTGATGCTGTAGATGTGAGACAGTGTACCAGTGGTGAAAGGAGTGCCGCCAGGTAGCAGGTTGTTCTCTGCGTCTACATTGCGGGCAGCGTAGCCGGTGGCTCCCGCCCATAGGAAGTTGTCGCCTACCTTTACGGCAACTGACATACCCCCCACAAAGGGTTCGGCGGTATCGTTATGGATACTGTCAATCACCTCCTGCAGCCGGGCCTCCGTCTCAGGACCGAGCCCTTGCCCGTGTGAAGCAAGACTAATGGATAAAAGCATTACCAGCGAGCCGATGCGCCGGATAAAGGAGTATAGATGGTGTTTCATAATTTGTGGATGTAAGAAAGGAGATGAGATAGAGGCAACAGGTAACTGCCAGGAGCAGACATGGAGCAGGGCCAGGTGCATCTGGGGCACCCCGGGCAGGAAGTCAAATGAAGAAACTGGCAAAATACCAGGGTCTAGAAGAAAGGGTGCAAAACACATGCTCCTAAAGCAACCGCTTTAGGAATGGCTAATGGGACAACAGGAAGTGTAGGCGAAACTTATACTCAGCATAATCCAATTCCAAATACGTATAACCACACCAGAAGTTAACCTACTGTTTCATATTAGCCAACATGTTTACAGCCAAAATACAGGAGTATGTACCTTCCTCTCCCACATCGCGATATTTTCAGCCATTTTGGTAGTAGTTATAGAGAAGAGAGTTCCTCCTAAAAACTGGACTGCTGTAAAAGGATTTCAAGCTTAATGCTGTATCCGATGCAGGCACTCTCCTAAATGATAAAAATATCAACTGCTCATTCGGAGTAACAGGAATGTAAAAGAAAGTATATAAAGAGGGGCTTTGTTATTTTCTAAGCTCTAAAGCGCTTTGTTTAAGATTGCTGGGAACAAGGAAATTAACCTTTAGACTTACAAATCCGCTCTACTGGGCTTCCGCCAATGAATCTACCTCATTTAAGTGTTTTAGCACGGGGGAAGGAGACCATCCATTAGCCAGTTTTACCGTATGAAGACAGGTAATCAAAGGCATGTCAGAGGCTTTAATGTCAGCTGCTACCCCAGGGTAGGATAACCAAAAGTGGAGGGACTATCATATGAAACACGCCTACTCTGCCTTTCTTTTACCAGCTGGCTTGCTGCTCTTAATAAGCTGTTCCCAAAAAGAAGCGCTTTTCATCTCTAAAGGTGCCGATCCCTATGGTTTCTACAAGGAAGCCCGGAAGGCGGAGGAGATTCCAACTCATGCTGCTGCGCTCCCTTTACAATCTGTACAGGAGAAAGGCTTTGAAGCCCATACTCTACCCCCAGAAGCTAATGCCAGCACAACAGCAAACTTATCGGAATCATCTACTCCAGGGCCAGTGCAGCTTGTTGTTTTTGTTTACAAGCCTGCTTTAACTCCAGGCAAAGTGGCGGCCAGGCTGGCCAAAAGACCAGAAGGAAGTAGCAGACTGCAGACAACACTGCGACAGGGAGTACAGGCTACGCCTGAGGGTGAAACAGATAAAAGTAAAAAGGCTGGAGTTGGTTTGATGCTTAGCCTGCTGGCAGCTGCTTTAATCCTCGTTGGAATAGCGATATCCTCCCCCGTTCCTTTCCTGCTGGCGGCGTTAGCAGCTGTCTTCGGCTTGACAGCGAGTATAGCAGCGCTCTCAGAAATTAAAAGAAACCCTGGCAAGCTTGCTGGGAGAGGAAAAGCACGTGCTGGGTTGATCATTAATTCCACAGTGCTGGTTGTTTCCGCAGTGCTGGCTGCGCTTCTTATGGTCTTAGCTGTAGTCATAGCTTCGGCGGGGGGTTAGTGGCGGGCAGCAGCTCCTTCCATGGCAAATGGATAAACATGTCTGTGAACTTTAAGTACTTACAGGTAGTCAAAGCGCTAAGAAGTAGGTTTATCGATCTTCTCTTCGTCTAGCTCATAGTATGTTTTATAAAGCAAAATCATGCTTCAAGCTCTTGCAACATATAAGCCGTTATAGAACAAGAAAGGAAGGCTCTCGTGATGAGGAACCTTTTTTTCTTGTGGCCTATAAGCCCTCTTATGTTAAGCATGTTCCAGATAATCACCGCCAGCTTTCAGGCCGTCGCGCTTACTGCCGCCTGCCTTCCCTTTCGGAGGGCCACCCGCTTGAAGAAGTCCGACAGGTGCGTCTCCTTCAGATTGCCGATGGCATTGGCCGCCTGCCTAAGGGCAATCTTCAAGCGGGTGCTGCCCTTGGGGGTGTGGCTGCTCAGCACCCTGCCCCCCGCCCAACTTACTGTTATGTGCTAGTCTGTTCTCAGGCACTTAAATAAAATTACAAAAGGAAATAATCATAAAAAATATTATATTAGGCATAGATTGTTGTGTGTCTCTATTTTTTGTTCTTACCTTCTAAATGAAAGCAGCTATGAAAAAGACTTTACTCTACTGCCTACTTTTGCTACTCATTGGTTGTAAATCAAATGAAAGTGAAGATAACCCTCCTGTCTTAGATTGTGACACTTACTTGCCTGCTAGTTACAGCAATAATTGGGGCAACACTGTTGAGACTTATCATTATGACGGAAAAGGTAGAATTGAAAAAATAGAATACAAGCAAGATTCAAAAATAAGTAGACTTATTTTGATGGAATATGATAATCAGGGCAATGTTATCAAAATGAAGCATCTAGCTCCAGATGGAAAGGAGATGGATCGTAAGACCTATGAATACAATACCTCCGGACAACTTATTAAAAGCAATCATTATGTTATATTCAATGGATCTCCTGATCTTCAATATTTTACGACTTATGAATATAACTCAAATAAAGAGCTTAAAAAGGTTTCCCATCATCAACCAGGCTTTCCTCAGTCTGAGGTTGTGTATGAGTACCAGAATGGTATAATGAAAAAGGTATTCTATTATCATAGTTCAGGAGAAGTCGAAACCACAGTTGCATATGAGTATGATGATAAGAAAGGTTTCCTATCTGGAGCACCCTATTCCCTTCATGTAGTATTAGGTATCGGAACAGCAGGTTTTCCCTACCAGCACAATATAAAAAAGCAGACTATTACCCATTTAGATGGAAGAGTAGAAGAAGAGCCCACAGGAACATATGAATACAATGAAGCAGGTTATCCTATAAAATTCATGCCGTTCAACAGTGGGGGTAGTGAAATTAGAACGTATACCTATAAGTGCAAGTAATTTTGCACAGAGATACTCTATCTCTTGTTGTCTATCCATGATTCCAATGCACGTCAACTCGCGGATATGCGTAAACATACGGTTATATGCACTTGTGCGTGACTTTGAAAATGCTGGTGGTAAAAAAATGAATTGGAATACGGCGAAGGCAAACGGTGACGCAACGCCGGCAACAATCTCAGCAATGATCGCTGCCGTAAAATTGAGAAAATTACCCGCCGAGAATTTTGTTTGACATGATCCCTTATTTTGAGAGTACGATAAAATACAGACAAAAGACAGCGTAACCTTTGTTGTGAAAGAACCTTGAAAAAACGAGTGGCAAGTCTGCGGATATAAGTTATATTCAAAAGCCTTTATCCGGTACTACATCAACTAAACAGCCGGGCTAAACAATATAGCTAATATTGGCTGTAGTATTGACAGATACCTAACAACGGAACCCTAAACCTTAAAGTCAATATGAAAAAGACGACCTTATTTCTCCTGTTAACGATCGTGCTTACAAGTGCAAAGGCGCAAAACGCAACAAGGACTTTTCGCCCGTTCAAGCTGGATTTTGCATTAGGTTACGGTCTTCCGCTAGGTTCGGATATGACGCGTTCCGGCATCTTGGCTCTAGAGCCCAAGTACTCTCTAAGTGTGCTTCAGGTGGAGGATAATTCTCTAAAGTCACTTCAGAGGGTTTGATGGCTACCCCATAGCCGTCATTGTTACCAGACGGCACGATGTAATCGCCAATAGAAACATTACCAATAACCTTGACAGGCTCATGGTAACAACCATGAAGTAATATCTGCAGAGGAAGCGGCCTTACTAATTTTCCCTCCTTCAATGCCTACTATATCGCCAAAAATATGCTTCTCGTTGATATCTGATCTCTTCAGTCACTCGGCAAAGGCCCCACTACCAGACTCATAAGTTGCCCCGCTTTGTGAATGCCTAACATTTGCTGCACTTTATATGTTGCTGGCACTCTACTTATTAATAGTTTTATCAGCAATAGTTTCAGTAAATCATTACAATGTCCTTACTGCAAACCTGCAGCTGTAGACGTTCTCTGTTGTTTCTGAATACGCCGAACATCTGCTTTCAATAGCACAGCAATGACTAAAGCTATTATAATTAAAAAGGTGAATACATAGAATACAGGAATATAGCTTTCAGTAGCTGCGTAAATTTGAGACACTAAAGTTGGTCCTAATAACCCACCTAAAGACCAAGTTGTTAAAAGATAACCATGAATGGCACCAAGCTCTTTTGTTCCGAAAAGATCGGCTATAAACGCAGGAAGGTTTGAAAATCCACCACCATAACAGCTGACCACCAGGAAAATCAGTGCCTGAAAAACTAAAGCACTTGAAATATTAGGAAGTGTAATGAACGCGACGAGTTGTATAACAAAGAAGATGATGAACACCACGGGCCGGGAAAGATAATCGGAGGCTGCTGCCCACCCTATTCGGCCAGCACCATTAAAGATACCCATGAGTCCTACCATTACAGCTGCACTTGCGATTGATAGCCCTCCTATCTTTTGAGCCATTGGGGAAGCGACTGATATCATCATAATTCCCGCACTTGTATTAATTAGCATGATCGTCCACAACATCCAAAAATGCTTTGTTTTTACTGCTTTCTTTGCAGTGAGAGAGGACAGATCGTTGATCTTCTTTTCTGTAGGCGCAGTCTCACTGTGTGTCATACCGCGGGGCAGCCACCCTTTTGGAGGTGGTGCAATATATAAAGCGCCAAGAATCATTAGGACAAAGTAACTTGTTCCTAAAATGTAGAAAGTTGTGGAGATACCCAGGGTTTCCATAAAGGCAGCCGCAAGCGGAGCTGTAATAAGGGCTCCGGTACCAAAACCCAAAACCGCCATACCTGTAGCTAATCCCCGTCGATCAGGAAACCATTTTACCAAAGTAGACACTGGCGCAATGTAACCAATACCCAGCCCCACACCACTTAAAAGTCCATAGGTAAGTATGAATAAAATAAGTGAATCGATGGAAACGGCAAAGCCAGATCCTGCTTGTCCCAGACCAAATAAAAGCGCAGCAATCATTGCCGATTTTCTTGGTCCGCTTCTTTCAACAAATCTCCCGAATATGGCAGCTGAAGCCCCTCCCAAAACCATCATTACTGTAAAAGCTATGGTTACAGATGAAACCGACCAACCGAGTGAATTGACTAGTGGGTTCGTGTAAACACTGTATGCATAAGCGGCACCAATGGAAAGGTGGATACAAATTGCGGATAATGCTATTAGCCATCTATTTTTACTAGTACTCATAGGATTCCCTTCATATTTTTTCATAATTAATTTTTGCTCCATTGTTCGGCTTCCACCAAAAGTGAATATTAACTAAAGGATGAATCATAGCCACAAAAGAAACTGTCTTCTGCTTTTTTTCTCTTTTTTAATTTCTAGTTCTTTGATTGGCATTATTATAGAATATTAAGATTGTAAATAACACCATAATCCTTTTGTTTAATGGCTATTTTTTAAACCCAAAGTTAAATTGACAGCTTACCTACAGGATAGCTGTGCACCTGGAAAGTTAACAATATTTTTTTCATACTTGGGAGCACTCTATTTTTGAGCCGAACTATGTATGTCAGCTCCTCTGTTGTTCAACTTCCCTAGTGTAGCAGATTTTAAATAATGACCTCCTCCATAAATGGGACAGTGGTAATGTAGAAAATGGCATCTATCAGTGAGTTCCTCCCAAACTTAAGAATATTGTAGTTTGAAGAAAATTCACCTTCAGTAATAATCTTACTAACCCTCCTCTCCCACCTGCAGATACTTATCCACAGCCTCAAAATCCTTGTGGATATTGTTCTATAATTCAATACTGAGGTCTACTACAGTAAAAAAGTCGCTCCACATAAAGTGGAGCGACTTTTTTAGTTCGATAAATTTCCCCTTAGGTTCCCGCTCCCTAAGTTTTACAGGCTATTTCTCCAGAAAAAACACAAAGCATGAAGCCTGAGCAGAAACTGACAATTAATGAATCAGCACCAATTGCTCAGCTTGCCTGGTGGTGAAAATGATTTGTGACTCTGTGAAATTTAAATTCATGATGGCTCCTCGCTTTTGATTCAATACGACGAGTGCCTAGTTTCTCTACTTTACAACGGTCCGGTTTTTTTGGAGGAGGTCACTAGAAACATAAAAGAACTACTGCACCAAACCGCTACTGCTCAATTGGTGCACAGGCGTACTAGCGAACTCAAGGAGTAGCGGGAGTCTAGGAGTCGTTTTCCTGCACCTGTTGTTTTACAGGTTCCGGTACGTTAGTCAATTTGGGACCTTTCCAGAGCTCCAGGTAGTTTCGGAAAAAGCTCATCCGTTGGGAGCCCCTGTTAACGAATGCAGGCAGGTGTACCCACGGAATCTGCGGGTGCTGGTGGTGTGCCTGGTGCAGGTTAAAGTTCAAGTATACCCACTTGCCCCAGGCCGGCATACGGAGGTTGTGTGCTCCGTTTATGATGTCGCGCGGACTGAAAGCGTGGTTCACGTAGTTCTGCGAAGACCATAGAAAACCATGTGCTGTAAATAACAGCAGGTATCCCTGCCAGTGCAGGTCGAGCAGCATAAATACAGCTACCTGAAACACGATGATGGCCCAGCTTTCGTAAGTCGATTTCCTGATTTTTTCTTTCGTGTCGCTGCCCCGGATAAATCCTGCAATCTCTGGTTTCGATCTGAAGAAGCGGGTATAAAGCAACCTAGGCCAGGTGGCAAACAGCAGCACCGACAGCCATAAGGCAAAGTAGCCAATGCCTACCATCATGCCATACATGTTGCCGTACCTTTTCCATTTGTTTTGATGCTCGTAGTACAAATCCCACATTTCTTCGTCGGTACGGTTTTTCTTGTGATGCTTCAGGTGGCAGTGCTTCATAAAGGTGTAAGGCACAATAAAAAGCATGCAGAGCCACCTGCCCAGCAACGTATTTGTTTTATCATGTGGGTGCAGCAACTGGTGTTCTGCTTCGTGTATGAGCGAATAAACAGGTACCATCATAAAAGCAAAAACGACGGCACAACCCAGCATCCAAATGTAGTGGCTGGCGTGGGATGCGAGGTACAACAAAAGAAAGTAACCAACACTGCAGACTATTGTGACTGCCAGGTTTAGTTTATAAGGAATTTTATATGCGTCAGGTGCCATCCGGAAATGATTATTTAACTACCTCATAAGCTGCCACTTTTCCATACACAAACGAACGGTCCTGAAACTGAATTTCTTTGCTGAGCGCTTCGTTTTTAACAATTTGTTCCCGGAGCCGCTCGGGCACTTCGCGTGGTATCATCAGGTTGCGGAAAACAAGTTTTGCGCTTGGCTTGGACGTGCGCAGCACTTCCGAAAACAGCTTGTCGGTGTCGGTGGCATCCATCAGTTCGCAGATGTTCGAGAGGGCCATAGCATCGAATTTGTTTTCAGACTGACTATCAAGCCAGTATTTACTGTCGGCTGTGACAGGTATGATGCGATCGATGTTGGCTTTGATAAGAGAGAAGTTTTCAGGCATTAAATAAGCGGGCAGGCTGGTTTCGTTCTGGTAGTGGCCCAGCAGGTAAAGCGACAGAAAATAATTGTCCTGCACCGGCAAATCGCTGATGGCATGGCCCGCCCTGTTCTGGAAACTTTCGGAAAAGGAGGTGGAACCATCGTCGAAATGGAAATAATCTGCATTCAGTCCTTTTTTAGCTAGACTTTTCTTATTGAACATCGCCCTGAAAATAAAACGCCAGCGGGCATTATTCCATTGCTGCTCATAAAATTGTTTTTGTTCCGTAAGCGAGTCTAGTGTAAACAAGTTATGTGTTTTCCTGCTGCCCTGGATGAGTCGTAAAATCCGGGAAGCCAACTTCACAAACCGTTCGTACCGGCCATTCATTATAATTCCTTTTTTCAGGATACTGGTTTGCCCCTGCCAGAAAGTACGCGCTTCTTCCGACAGATCTTTCGAAAGGCTGTTAAATACATGAAGCCTGTCATGATGTTCGCGTATCCCAAAGAATCCGAGCATTTCCTCATACCCCAGGTGGCGGAAAGCGGCCTGCTTCAGCTCCATCAGGTAGGTCTGCGACGGATTTATATCAACACAAAAAATTTCTGCCAGATCGAAGCGCAGGAAACCAAGGGTATTACAGCCCCCCGATGTGATGGTAAACACGGTAGCTCCGGGCTTTAGCTGCAGGGCTTTCTCATCCATGGCGGGGTCTTCCCAGTTGTGGGTAAATATAAGTTTGCTGAGCGCTACCTGTCCCTTTAGTTCTTTTTTCATATAGTTTGGTTATTAAAGCACACCATTCGAATTATAAAAAGGGGCAGTAAACACCGCGTGCTTCCCTGCCAGTTCCAGCATCTGATGCATACTATTAGTGGTGATGTTTCCTTTTCCGGAAGAGTAAGAAGTTGCATTGCCGGCTAAGGCCAGCACAATAGCTTCTAGCAGGCAGCCATGCGAAATATTGGGTAGTGGGAAATCATAAAAAATGCGCCTGTACTCGTCCTGCACAATGCTATAGCCTTCGCTGACTCTTCCCATCCCACCCGAAAAAAAGAACTGATTCTTTAAATTTACAGGCACCTGCAGATTTTTAGGATAGCCAGCATCGCAAACAATGGCATCGTCCCTTAGCAAATCCAGGTATGTGCCCGGAAGCAGGGAACTTGCCACGCATATGACAATATCCGCAAGCGGTAACAAACTCTGGGTGTCGGTGGAGCTGCTGCAGGAAATGCCTGCCTGCACCAGTTCCACTTCCTGCTTTTTAAGCGGGCCAGGCTGCCGGGCCGTCAGCAGCATTTGCTTTGCTTTTCCAGAAAAATAAGCCGCACAAGCTGAGCCAATATCACCGGTTGAACCAATTATAAGCAGTGTTAACTCCCCCAGGCGTTTGTTCCGGACACGCACCGCTTTTTCGACTCCATCGGTAATAAAGGCTGTTGTTAAGGTATTGCCTGTAGTAAAAGCCGTCTTATCCAGGTAAGAAATGTTGGCTGCTCCTGATTCCAGAATAATAGAAGTAAATCCACCCAGGGCAACCACATCTGCACCCATTTGTACCGCTTTCTGGCAGGCTGCTTTTACTTTTTTTACGTTTTGCCAAAGGTGCGAAGGCCCCAGTTCATCCGGCGAAATAAAGGTTTCGATGTAAAACCCATTGACTGCATCGGTTACAGGCGAGTTAATCTCCACATCAAAAAGCTTTTGGGGCGGGATGTAGGTATACACTTCTTTTACCTTATCTTCTAAGAGCGCAGGGTTTGCTTCTTCCTGCCGGATCATGTTCACGAACTGTGTTATTTTGCCCCAGCTGTCCTGGTGGCCAATGGCGGCAAAGGTTAAGCCGGCAGATTTATTACCCATCGGAGTGTTTTTTCATTTGGTAAGCCAATCCGGTCTAGGGTGCTGAGATACAGGTTCAGGGCATTGCCGCGCATGCGGGTTACATCAAGCGCAATTTCGGGCATGGCCTCCTTCATGCAGCTGCCTTTGCACACACCGCAATGTCCTTTCAGATCAGTTTTAGCTGTCCATTCCGCCAATATGGTCATGCAGTCTTTGTGTATGTTTTCCATTTTGCTGTAGAATGCTTCGGAATCTTTAGTCAGCTCCGCCTGCAATAGCTCAATAGAATGTTCAATGTGCTCTTCTTCTTCCTGTGAGATGGCCGTAAACAGCGCCCCGATTTCATTATCCAGTGCCTGACCCACATCGTGGTACATGCTCACGGCAAAACACTCCAGCATTACTTCCTGAATAATGATACAGCCTATGAAATCGCCTTTGGCAGCATATTTCAAAAAACATTCGCGCACGTTTTTCCAGTAATAGCCTTCCAGGTTGATAATGGGATCCAGCCCGAATTTTTTACTTAAAGCTATAAATCCCTCGGCATGCTTACGCTCGCAGTTGGCATGCTCCACAGCCTCCATCTTTTCATGCACATCGTCGATAGCACCTGCCAGCGAAGCGAAGTTAGACATGCCAATGAGCTCACCGGTTATGGCTTGCGAGATAATATCGGTGATAATGCCCCGGTGCTCCAGTGTTTGGATTGGGTTTAGAAGAGGTGAGTCCATAGGTATAAATCTATTGGTTAAACCTTGTAAAAATTATCGTGACATACACTGCCCGCAGGCCACCTGCCCGACGACCTGAGATCAAAAACATATGCTTTTGATTTAAAGGCTATGTTAGGAACCCGGCTAAGTTGCGTCGCTAAAGAATTTCGGCTATCTATTCCGTAACTCAGAAAAGAATACCCCGTGACGTAAGCATCGTGCCGGGCTTGCTGTAGCAGTGCCAATGCCTGTTTGGTGTGCTGCGGCGTAAAAGCCAGGTACTTCACATAAAGCATTTTGAGTGGCTCCTTCTCCCGAGTAGTCCGGATGTAAGGCCAGAAAACCCGGATAACGGAAAGTAAAGCTTTCAGGTAAACCGGAATGCGCAGCACCACATTCTGCTTGTGCTGGTCCATATCGGCTACACTCAGGAACGCTACGAGTTGTTCCTGCTCATAAATCAACCAGGCCTTGTCGCCCGCTACGTTGTCTGTCGCATCAAAAACAGAAGCAAATTGGTACGACCGGTAGTAGGTATTTAATATTTCCAGTACCTGCGCTTCGTGCTGCTGCTCATAAGGTACCACCGCATAGGGTGATTTCTTGTATTTGCGTAATGGTAGAAACTGGTACACATTAAAATCAGCAGCTTTAAAAGGAGCCGGAATACCGGCCCTTCCTGCCACCAGCGTCTCCACCAGGTTATTTCCTTTCGCGGTAACGCACAGGTAGAAGTCGATGGGCAGAGTGCGCATATACTGGTACATGGCCCTGAGGAGCCTGTACGCCACCAGCATGTTGCGGTATGCAGGTGCAATTTTTAAATCGCACAGATACCCCGTTTGCTCCTCCGCCTCGTTGATGTAAGCCTGTTTAAGCACCAAGGCAAAGCACCCTACCACTTGGTTATCCACTTCCGCGACCAGCACTTTATGCCTGCCTTTCAGATGCAACAACGAAAAAAAGTCAGGTTGCCTATCTATCAGTAACCCGATAATCCCATCCATGGGGCAGGTACGTGTCAAGGCAAGCAAAGCTACATTGTCTTCTTTGGTAGCTTCCCGTATTAGCATTTGGTGGTTGTTTAAAGAAAAATACCCTTTTTACATTATTTAATGCAATACACTTTGTTTTCTTTAAGATATTTACTTTTACGACGATTACTTATTTTCATTATGCATTTTAACTGATATTTTTGTATTATTCTATAATATTTATTTTAATTTTTTATAAAAATGTTTATATATGCATAGTATAAAATTAAATTATGCAAAGAAGGGTAGATTAATTAAAATAAAGCAAATATTTAACAAAAATTCAAAAACAGGTTGAACATGGGCTCCCTCACACTTGTTTCATTTTACGCTAGCCTTTGTCAAATTAGAAGGACAGGGAATGTAGTCTAAGATGAAACATTTTGTTAGTAAGACTTTGCTCACCATGAATGCTTTAACAAAGGGTTAGCAACAACTGCATAACTTAAAGGCTTACTAATCTTTACTAAACTACAATAAGTAATATCAGATAATAAATTTAAATCGATATTATAATCACTTAATTGATTTAATTGCCACTAACGTCTTGGCTAAAAAGCGCTTTAGTGCTTTTTAGGTGTGGCTAGGGTAAGTTGTTTTCCTTCTCTTACTATTCCCTTGAACCCTCCCTTGGTATATACTGTAGAATTACGGTAGCTACCTACGTAATTTATTTCTCCGAAAACAGTATCACCAATCTCATATGATTCTTGGTTTAGGAACAGATAAAGGTTCAGTTCCTGTGGCACATACCACCAATGAACAAAATTCTCTGACTCTGTATAAGGCAGAGGTCTTAAATTATTTGGTGTGTAAATGGCATTGCCATCATCAACAACGTAAGGAGAAACTGTAAACTGATTATTTATAACTCTGACTCTCACGCCCTCTTCTCTGAATTTCATTCTTTCAAAGAATTTCAATTGCAGCGTGTCCCGAAACAGAAAGGCTTCAAAATGATTTCTCGTCTGAACACTTCTCAATTCAGTGTAATTTTTTTCTGGTAAGGCACCTGTAGAAATGATTTTTACGCTTGTAAGAGAGCTATCTTTCTTTGGTTCATGAATTATTACAGTATCATTTTCTAAAGAAATGTGGTCAGGAAATAAAGCCATGTTGCTAAATATCCGTTTCACTTTGAAGCCAGTGTACTTTTCATATCTTCTTTCTGGTAAATCATCTGGGAGCCCATCTCCGCCATGAGAAAATATAGGTTGTTCCTCGTTATCCAAGGACGCTATTGCCTTTTCAGATACCTTCTGCTCACAGCCCACCATCAAAAAAGTCAAGACTAATATAAGTTGTTTTTTATCCATTTCTATTGCCCCTAACTAGGAGATAAACGGAAGTCTATTCGGCTTATTTGTCGAAATCGACCGGTAACCGGAACCGGACTGCCGAATATACTTTATATCCCAGTCAATATAAACCACCCCGCAGACAATTCCCGCACCCCGTGAAAGAACCAAAAACCCTACCCCCTCCAGTTGGCTAAAATGGCTGTTTCGCTTATAACACTTCTTATGTAAAGCAGATAGTCATTTGCTATTGTTGAAGAGGGTGTTTATTGCCCCTCTCCTACAGCTAGATACTTATCCACAGCCATAAAATCTTTGTTGATAAGGTTCGATACTGAGGTCTACACGAAAGGCCCTCAGCAGCAGCTAAGGGCCTTTTTTCATTTGCTTCGGACACTATTCGGACACTAAAACCGCCACCTGTAGATTTTACACCTCTCGATTTAGCCAAATATTACTTCTTTTGAGGAGGTAAAGCTTCTGTTATTTGCCTTATTCTCTTTGGTGCCCTCCCCTACTATTTGCCTTTAGGTGAATCTATCTGTTAGCCTTAGACACACTGTTCATCATATCATGAAAGGTCTCTCAGCTACTCATCTCTTAAAACAAATCATTAGTTTGATTTGTAAGACGGCAAAATGAGACGCCATACAGGCTGCAGTGGCAGGTATCGCTGCAGGTTCCACGATCCCACCATTCCCACGTGGCTGTTGCACAACCGGCTGAAGATAGCCGTTAAAGGATAATGACCTATTGCTTGTAGTTATGCAGGGAAGGAAGAATTTCAGGGATGAGAAGGAGCTGCTCTTCTCGCTCTCGGCGCACGTTCCGGAGCACAACTTTTACCGTCGGCTCAAACAGCAGCTGGACCTGAGCTTCCTCACCGAGCTGACGCGGGGCTACTACGGTAAGTGTGGCCAGCAGAGCATTGACCCGGTGGTGTTCTTCAAGCTCTGCCTGGTGGGCTACCTGGAGAACATCACCTCTGATCGCCGGCTTATCGAGCACTGCAGCCTCCGCCTGGACCTTTTGTACTTTTTGGATTACCAGCTTGACGAGCCCCTGCCCTGGCACTCCACCGTATCCCGCACCCGCCAGCTTTACCCCGAGGCCCTGTTCGAGTCGCTCTTTGACAGGGTCTTCAGCCTTTGCGTGGAGAAGGGTATGGTCAGGGGCGACACACAGGCCGTAGACTCAGCGCCCGTGAAGGCCAACGCCTCCATGGACAGCCTGCTGCTAAAGCAGCCCCAGGAGTCCGTGCAACAGCAGGAGGCAGGCAAGCGCCACAGCAAACCGGCACAGCTTATCACAGCTCCCGCCCATCAGCTTAGGAAGCTGGAGAAGCATCAGGAGAATATCAGGGGCACATTCACCTCATTGGGTTCAACCCATGAAAAGGCACAGCTGGTCAGCAACAAGACACACTACGCCCCACATGACCCCGATGCCCGCATATCAGTAAAGCCGGGGAAGGCCAGGAAGCTCAACTATCACTGCAGCTTGGTGGTCGATACGGCCAAAGGTGTTATCTCCCATATCCGGGCAGACTTTGCCGACGGCAGGGACAGCCAGCACCTGCCTTCCCTCGTGATGCAGGTACAAAGAAGGCTGAGGGAGAATGGGCTGCTCATGCAGGAGTTGCTGGCTGATACCGGCTACTCCAACGGATCCAACTATTTCATGCTCGAGCAGCAGGGCATCACAGGCTGGATACCTGTGTTCGGGATGTACAAGCCCGAGATAGAGGGCTTTCCCTATGACAAAGGGAAGGACCGCTACATCTGCCCCAAGGGAAAGCCGCTCCCGTTCAAGGGCTTTGACCGCACCGCGGACGGCAGGCTGCTGAGGAACTACTGGGCAGCGCCTGGTGACTGCAGGCAGTGCGCGTCCAAACCTACGTGTGCACCAAAGGCTCGGTGTAGGAAAATCACCCGGACCGCCTATGACGAGCAGTACCTGAGGGCATATGCCCGGCAGCAAAGCAGGCGGGGCAAGCGCATGAAAAAGCTTCGCCAGAGCACGGTGGAGCCGGTCTTCGGGAGCCTGGTGCAGCACTATGGCCTGCGCAACATCAATGTGCTGGGAAAATCAGGTGCTCATAAGGTCATGCTCATGGCTGCCGTTGCCTTCAACATAAGAAAGTACATGAGGAACAGACCAAAGAAGTCTGTCAGCATGGCAACAGCAATGGAAAGGGAGCAGCGACATGCTCCTATCTTCAGCTATTGGCTTACGCCCACAATGAAAGAAAAGAGCATTGTATGCTTATTCCCAATAAAGGCTGCTTGGAAGTTATGCTAAAAGCTGAGTTGTGCAACAGCCACCCACGTATTTTGGAACACTAACAGATCATCTTTGATACTCCCTTTGGCTGGACGCGGGCATATTCCCCTCCCACATCGGATTTGAAAGTGTCGTCTCCGCCGACAACCCCACCCTTACCCGTTCCATTTTAGCCGAAAACTCCCCTTACCACCTGGCTGGCGCCAAGCTTTCGTGGGGCCCTAGCGAAAAGTGGGAGCTGGCGGCTCTGGTGCTCAACAGTTGGCAAAGGAACCAACGGGTACCCGGCAGTTCCCTGCCCAGCCGGGGCACCCAAGTCACCTATTCCCCCAGCCCTGCCACCACCCTCAACTGGAGCACCTTCATCGGGAC
Source organism: Pontibacter toksunensis (assembly GCF_042686245.1). Classification (NCBI taxonomy): domain Bacteria; kingdom Pseudomonadati; phylum Bacteroidota; class Cytophagia; order Cytophagales; family Hymenobacteraceae; genus Pontibacter; species Pontibacter toksunensis. The sequence goes on from NZ_JBHUOX010000023.1 coordinate 18,413, forward strand.
GGATGATCCGGACCCGACCCGGCGAATGCGGTATTTCAACAATCTCTACGGGCAGTTCCAACTCTCCCCGAAGGTTTCCCTGATCACCGGGTTTGATGTCGGGGTGCAGCAGCAAGCGAAATGGAGTCCGGATCTTGACCTTTGGCTGAGTCCGGTGGCAATTGGGCGGTTGGCCCTCTCAAGGCGGAGGGCGGTGGCCTGCAGGGGAGAGTACTACCAGGACAAAAAGGGGGTGATCATCTCGACTGAATCTCCTTACGGGTTCAAGACCACCGGCGTCTCGGCCAACGTGGATTACACCCTCCAGGAAGGCGTGATGGTACGGTTGGAGGCCAGGCGCTTTACCAGCCCGGATCCCATCTTCGGTCGGCGGGCCAGACCGGTAGGGGACAATTTTTTCATCGTCGGTTCCATCGCCGTGAAGGTGGGGCCATGAACAGACATGGCATGGCCGGGAGGGAGGGCCGTCGGGGGGCGGCAGGTCAAAGGCAGAAATAGGGAACCCGGCAGGGGGCTGAGCCGGAAAGGCTAAGTTAACTCGGGGGATTACCTACCGGAGCTGCAATTTGGAGATTTCATCCGTTTTGCAAATTAGGGTCATCGCGGAATCGGGAGGAATAATGGTTTGGCCATTCGGCACCACCTGCAGTTCTTCTGAGATCAAGGGCCGGATCCCGATGATGTTAATCCCGTATTTATTCCGCAAGTCCAGTTCGATTAGGCTCTTCCCCACAAAATTCGCGGGAGTTTTCACCTCTATGATGCTATAGTCGTGGGCAATTGGGATGTTGAAGATCATGTTCGTCATGTCCAGCTTCTCCGCCAGACGTTTGGCGATATCCTTTTCCGGGAAAATCACCTCGTCCACGCCCAGGGCTTTTAGGATTTCCCCGTGATCCTCGCTTTTTGCTTTCGCCACCAGGTGCTTCACTCCAATGTTGCGAAGGTGGAGCGTCGTCAGAACGCTCATCTCGATGTCGTTGCCGGTGGCGATGATGACGGAGTCCACGTCTTTGTCAATGACCTGCGACAACAACTTCAGGTCTTTGGCATCGGCCACAATGGCCTCCGTCACTTGGTCCTTTATATATTCGATATTGCGCTTATCGTAGTCGATCGCCAGTACCTGGTTTCCGAGCCGATACAAGGATTTAGCCAAGTTAGAGCCAAATCTTCCCATGCCAATGACAACAAACTGCTTCATTATTCAATGAGTTAATAAGTGGATGAATGAGTGAATAAGAGTTAATCAAAAAGCGGCTTTTCCCGGACTATTATTCCCCTTTCCAAAACCCATCATTTCTAATATCTAATTTCTAATTATACAATCAGCACATCCCCTACCGGATATTGGAAGTCGGCTTTGTTTCGGTTGCGCAGCAGCGTGTACCCGACGATGAGCGGGCCTACACGGCCGATCAGCATGGAGGCCGTCAGCACCACCTTCCCGGCCCAGGACAGATCGTCAGTGATTCCTGCCGACATTCCCCCGTTGCCCAAGGCGGAAACGGATTCAAACAAAATAAACAGGGCCGGCAGGTCTTCGGTGATACTCAGGGCAAAAATGGCGAAGAAATTCCAGACAATGGCCATGAGCATGATGGAGAAGGCCCGCGCCACCCGCCGGGGATGAATCGAGCGCTTGAACAGGTGGACGTGCTTTCTATCGTTCAGGAAAGTGTAGAGCGCAATGAGCATAATGGCAAACACGGTCATTTTGATACCGCCTCCCGTACCGCTGGGAGCCGCCCCAATGAACATCAGCACAATGATCGCGTGCAGGGAGGGATCGCTGTAGCCGGCTATGTCCATGTTGTTATAACCAACTGTAGTGGCAGCGGCGGCGGCTTGAAAAAAAGCTGTGAGCAGGGTCTCTTTCCCAGGCCCTTGCTTGATATTCTCGACCAGGAAGAGAACAACCGTCCCGATGGCAATCATCGAAAACGAGATAACAAGCACCACCTTGCTATGAACGGAAAGCCGGTACCGGTCTTTTAGCCGGAAAAAATACTTGAGGCGCAAAGACACGTCGTGCAGCACATAAAAGCCACAGCAGCCCAGGTAGGAGGTAATGATGATGATGAAGACGAAAGGGACATTGTCGTTATACCGAATCAGACTGTCCGGGAAAAGTGAAAAACCAGCCGTACAGAAAGAGGATATGGAATGGAAAACCCCCAACCATAGGGCTTCCGGGAAAGGGAAATCCTGCAGGAAAATGAGGGTCAGCAGCACCGCCGCCACTCCTTCTATGATAAGGGTGTACTTAAAAACCTTTATAATAAAAAGATCCAAGTTCAGTTGGGCCGTGCTGATGGACTCTTTGATGATGATCTTGTTCACCATGGACAGCTTCTTGCCCAGAAACACCACCGCCAGCGCAAAAAAGAGCATGTACCCGATGTTGCCGATCTGAATTAGAAGGGCGACGACGGCCTGGCCGAACCCGGAAAAATAGCTCCCGGTGTCCACCACAATCAGGCCGGTGCCGGAAATGGAGGAAGTCGCCGTGAATATGGCGTCGACTAAAGAGAGCCCCACTCCTTCGGCACTCGAAATGGGCAGCATAAACAAACCGCTGCCAAGCATGATAAACACGATGTACCCGGTGAGGAGAACCTGCGCCGAAGAAAATTTCTCTGCAAAAAAAGAGGAAAGTCTTTTTAAATAAGCCATGCCGCAACGAAAGGCCCAGAGGGCAAGGCTGTTTTTCAGCCTATAGGGAGCAAATATACTAAAGGAAACTACTTTAGTACATTTTGCCGCTCATTTCTTTTCTCCCCAACTCCTTGGGCGTTACTGGATCAGCACCCTTTTCCATAGCCGTTTTTCTCCCGACTCCAAGCAAATAACATACAACCCTTTCGGCCAGCCCGAAATATCCAAAGTGGCTTCTTTCGAACCCAGCGACAGCAGGATAAGGGGGAAAAGCATAGGCTGGCTCAGGCTATTATCACCTTCTAGGAGGCCGGGCCTCGGGCAGACAGCTCTCCCCACCGAACCGTCAGCCTGCTCTGGGCGGGATTAGGAAAAACCTCCCAGCTTAGCTGCTCTGCCTCCGCCACACTCGTCAAGATGTCGGACAGACGGTGTATTTTGCGGCCCTCCCCGTGGCTAAGCACCGATTTTCTGGTTTTGGTCTTCCCCGAAGCCAGAAACCAGAAAACCGGCGTTGAGAAAAAAAGGGCATTTTCGGCTACGGTACCGTCCTGGCGCAGCCTCAGGGCCCAAATATTGCCCGAGACGTAGTCGGCTTAAATGTATTTACCCTGCAGGGCCGGAAGGCTACTCCCCCGGTACACGTACCCTCCCGTGATGAACCGGCCGATTCCGGCCGAATTGGCATAATCATAAACCGGCAGTACCAACACGGCCGTATTACAACTTGGCACCTTTCTTCCCTACCTCCTGATACCCCGGCGCTGTTGCTCCCGCTCCGGAGCCTGCTGATGCTGCTGCGTCTTCTCCACCTGCTGATATCCTGCCGGCGCTGGCTCACCTGCTGGGCTCATTTGTAGCTTGTCTACCGGTCGAACGCCTCCCCAAAGGCATGTGAAACACTTTGCCCGCATCGCCATGCCCGCTGCCCTTCCGGTTTAACATAAATAAGCTTATAAGCCTTGTAACAGCTTTTATGATAAACAGGCAGCCAGTTGGTATTGTAAAAAAGGGTATTTATTGCCACTCTCCTACCTGCAGATACTTATCCACAGCCACTAAATCTTTGTGGATATGGTTCGATAATTCACTCCTTCGGTCTACAATAAAGGCCCTCAGCAGCTGCTGAGGGCCTTTTTTCATTTGCTTCGGACACTATTCGGAAACTAATGTTACTGCTATTCCATTTACTCAGAAGATTTGCCTTTTAGCTGCCCATCAGAAGGAGCTACAGCAGCAGCTGTTTCGTCTCCATCACATGTTGCCCCTCACTTGCTATATTTCTTTAGGTAAACCTATCAATCAGCCTATGAAGACTCTATTCATAATACTAAGAACTTGTCACCTACTCATCACTTGACACAAATCAAACAATTTGCTGTTGCCCGTGTCCTTTTCAAACAAAGAGGCTAAGGAAACGCTAGAGAATTCATCACTCCTCAATCCGCTTACTCTGAAAATGGATATAAACAAAAATTTTGGGCTATCCATGACTTTTTCACTTCAACTAACATTTCAGGAGAGAGCAGCCTCCTTTTTTCAACGCCAATGAATGGGGGGTGCGTGACCCTTCAAAAAAAGAAATACTTACCTTATTTACATTTAGAAGATTTCCTTTAAATTATTGGCTCAAAAGATTGTGGAAGTATGCAGCCAAAGAAACTATTGTTAGAAAATGTGTGGAGACTATGTCTGTTGCTCGTCTTCTTCCAATGTCTAAATTCAGTATCCACTTTCGCGCAAGCTGTATTCCCTCAGCACAAAGCTTTAACAGACAACCATAGCGGACTACCCTTCATCAAAAACTTTAACCCAAAGGAATACCTTCACCTAACCTCCAGTTACGAGCATACAGCCATTATCCAGGACAACAGCGGAAGAATCCTGATCGGGAGTCACGGAGGCATACTGGTTTACAATGGCAGTGATTGGCAATTCAAAAAAGTGCCTGGCAAAAGCATTGTATGGTCTTTGGATAAAGATGCTACCGGCAGAATCTTCGTAGGGGCAACAGATAACCTGGGGTACTTAGCGACCGATGACAAAGGCCAGTCGCGCTTCGTGTCCCTCCTTCCGTACCTCCCCAAAAATATGCCGCCTTTAGGAGAGGTCTGGTCTTCTATCGTGACACCTGAGGGTGTGTTCTTTAAAACTAACCAGTACCTGATGCGCTGGCACAAGAACCGTTTTAAGGTATGGAAGGCAGAAACTGCATTAGGCTTTATAAACTGGCTAAATGGCAAACTATATATACAGTTGCATAACAAAGGGCTGTTTGAACTACATAATGACAAACTAAGGGAGTTTTCCGCAGATACCTTCTTTGTTCATAACCGTATTAATTTTATACACCCGCTCAAGAGCAACAACTGGCTGATGGGCATCAACAACAGCGTACTTTACCTTTTCGACGGTCAGTCTGTAACCCTTGTTAAGAGTCCTGCACAGGATTACTTAAAAAAAAATACCCTTTTTAACAGTAAGTTATTATCTGACGGGAACATAGCCTTAGCAACGCTTAAAGGAGGCGTGATCGTTGTTAATCAGAAGGGCCATATCGAAACTATTCTGAATAAGGAAAGTGGTTTGGCGACCAACACAGCTTACCTGTTGAGCACAGACAGACAGGGTGGGTTGTGGATCAGCATGGAGAAAGGATTTAGCCGGGTACATTATAAGTCTGCGCTTTCTTATTTCAACGAGCGCAATGGGCTAATCCGCCAGACCAACACCTTGCTACAACACAAGGGAATGCTATATGCAGGCACGACAGACGGCTTGTTCGTTCTGAATGAAAAAAGCTCCCTTAGCACCACTGCAAACTTCAGCAAAGTAGCTGGACCCAGTTTTAGTGTATGGGCCCTTCAATCTTATAACAAATCCTTGCTGATAGCGAGTGAACAAGGTCTACTTGAGCAGCACCAGGGAAAAATCACCTCCATTCCCATTTCTTCTGATCCATGGGATAATTATTGCCAGGACATCGAGCGGAGTAATATCGACTCATCTGTCATCTATGTTGCCTCCAAAGGACTGTATGCCTTTCAGCGTGTGGGCCAGGAGTGGAAGAAAACGAAGCTACTTCCCGACATAGAAGAGAACCTGTTTCAGGTAACTGAATCTCCAAATGGAGACATTTGGTTACCTCTTAAGTCTGGAATCACCCGCGTTCGGTTCCCGAAAAAACAAGCAGGTACTGCTTCAGGAGCTTATATACAAGGCGCCACCACGAGCCACTATGGAGGTGCAGCAGGTGTTCCGGCAGGAGCAACAAAGCTTTACATGGTTGGCGAGCAGCTGATTGCCCAGGTTGGTGAAACTGATTTAAGATTATATGCCTACTCAGAAGCCCTTGACAAGTTTGAGCCTGTACAGGATTTGGCTTCCAGGTTTGGATTGTTAGATGAGGTGGTGCTTCCGGCAATGGAGTATAGTAAGGAGGAGGAGGTCTGGCTGTGGACAAAAAAAGACCAGGAGCAAAGCTGGCAGTTAAAGCTTGTCCGAAAGCAACCTGGAGGTACCTATAAGGCACAGGCGTTTGACCTGAGCGGAACGACTACACCGCTCAGGCAATTTGCTTATGAACAGGAGCAAGAGGCTGTATGGTTTGGCGGGCTCGATGGCTTGGTTCGCCTGGACCGACAAAAAGCAACAGATACCGCAGAGCCCTTTCCTACCCTACTGGAGCGCATTATCTTACCAACTGATTCCGTTCTTTACGCTGGTGCAACTGCTCCTGCGCACTTGCCCTATCAGTATAACTCTCTTCGCTTTGAGGTGGCCGCTCCAAGTTACAATGGCTCCGAAGAAAACAGGTTTCAGTTTTGGCTTCAGGGATATGACGAGGACTGGTCTGCCTGGGCAAAAGAATCTTCTAAAGCATACGCTCACGTACCAGAGGGCACCTATAACTTACATGCAAGAAGTCTGAACGCAAAGGGGCAGGTAGGGGAAGAAGCAATCTATACCTTTACCATACAGCCCCCATGGTACCGCACTACCATCATGTACCTGTTTTACTTCTTAAGTGCAGGCGGTGCAGTGTTTGCACTTGTCCGTTGGCGCTCCGCCAGGCTAAAGTCTGAAAAAGAACAGCTGGAGAAACTTATAGAACTGCGTACGAAAGAAGTAGCTACAAAAAATGAGCAGTTGAGCCAGCAAGCCGATGCCCTTGCAGCCCAGACGGAGAAACTTCGGGAGCTGGACCAGGTAAAGTCACGCTTCTTTGCCAACATTTCCCACGAATTCAGGACACCCCTTACCATTATCCTCAACAACCTGCTTGATAGGCTATCCTATAAAGCTTCTGCTTCAGAGCAAACGGATGTACCTATACCTGTTTCGGACCTGAAGGTGATGTCACGTAATGCAAAGCGGCTTTTACAGCTCATCAACCAGCTCCTCGACTTGTCTAAGGTTGAATCCTGCCGCATGCTGCTCGAGCCACAGGATGGGGACCTAAAGCAATTGCTGCGCCTCGTACACGCCTCCTTTTCTTCCCTGGCAGACCACCAACACATCGAGTTCAGCTTAGTGCTTCCCGATGATGCCCTGCTGTGCCGCTTCGACGGGGACAAGGTGGAGAAAATCCTGTACAACCTGTTGTCCAATGCCTTCAAATTTACACCTGCCCATGGAACAGTACAGCTGAAGGTAACGCTACTTACAGATGCTGCACTACAACCTACACCATCCATGGTGCAGGTTGTAGTGCAGGACTCTGGTCATGGATTAGCCCCGGAACAATTGAGTAAAGTGTTTGACCGGTTTTACCAGGGAGAGCAACATTACCCTGATGCCCAGGGAACGGGTATCGGTTTAGCACTCGCTAAAGAACTGGTAGCTTTACACCAGGGCCAGCTGTGGGCTGAAAGTCATCCTGGTAAAGGCGCAGCCTTTATCCTGCAACTACCTTTTATCCCTGTATCAGTTGATCATATACCTGCTTCAGGTAACGTAACTGCAAAACAAAGCTTAGATGTTATTCCGGATGATGTTCTGCCGCCGGAGCTCACACAGCTTCCGATTGATAGTGTTTCTGTAGCTGCCCCGCATCAGGAAGAAGCGCCCCTTTTACTTATTGTGGAAGATAACAGTGACTTACGCAGCTACATGCGCAGGTCTCTGGAAGGAAGTTACCGCGTACTGGAAAGCATAAATGGAGCTGAGGGACTGGCAACAGCGAGGGAAGTGATGCCTGACCTCATCATCTCTGACTGGATGATGCCCGAGATGGATGGGCTTATACTGTGCGGGCAGCTAAAAAATGACGTTCGCACCAGCCATATCCCCATCATCCTACTGACAGCACTGGCCTCTACTGATGCAAAACTAACTGGTTTGGAAACAGGGGCCGATGAGTATTTGACAAAGCCATTCGATTCAACGGAACTGCAGCGTCGCATTCAGAATCTCCTTGAAAACCGGCGCAGGCTTCGCGAGCACTTTAGCAAGCAAATACACCTGGAGCCAACCAAAATTATAGTTGCCTCTGTAGACGAGAAGTTTCTGCGCCAGGTAATGCAAGTGGTGGAGGAACACTTGGGTGACGCTGACTTCAGTGTAGACGAGTTTAGCCGGGAAATTGGCTTGAGCAGAGTGCACCTGCACCGTAAGCTTAAGGCCCTTACGGGGCAGTCGCCAAGCGATTTTATTCGGGTGATGCGCTTAAAGCAAGCTGCAAACCTGCTGGATGCTCGTGCCGGGAACGTTGCCGAAATAGCCTACCAGGTAGGTTTCAATAACCTATCCTATTTCTCTAAGTGTTTCCGGGCTCAGTTTGGTGTACTTCCAAATGAGTATGCCTCGCAGCAGTCAGCACCTCTCACAGGCTGACAGCTTTAGCGTTCGGTTTGATTTCTTATAGTACAACTCCTCTTTTTCTGTACCTCCGCCTGAAGCGGCACCTTAGGCTGATCTACTTTTCCTGTCTCTACAGTAAGCCGACTATTTTTGCTTTCCCTGAAAATGCTCCCCCTACAGAGCACATACAGTTCCTGCTGTTACCATCGTGTCACAAAATGTAATGGGGTTAATAATGCTTAAAATCGTTTAACACAGCATTTTTAGCTGTGTTACCTCCGTGTCATAAGTTGTAACGAGAGTGTTAGACACAGCGGGGCTTGCTGCTGTACTTTTGCCATGCCTCCTTTACAGAGATCATCAATCTCAGTATTGGTTGCTGGTAAGTAGCCCTTTGGCCTCCCCAACTAGAATGCTTTTAGCTATACAAAACCACATTTAATTTTTACATCTAAATTCAATAACCATGCAGTTAAAATCGCCTTATTCAAAATGGACACAGATAGCAGGTTTACTCTTGATTGGAGGCGCTATCGCCTGGATAATCAAATTTAGTGTCATTGTTGCCACCAATGGGCAAGTTATAAATACCGGTGCAGCAGCATTGTTTATGAAAATAGGTCTGCTGATGCTGGGGATTGGCTCTACAGGCATCGGTTACCGCCTGAGTCTTCATCGAAGCCTTTTGCTACGCACAGCCGCTATTATGCTATCGCCTGTTGTTGTGTTTGCCTCATTTCTTCTGCTTGCTAAGATCATAGGTCCTTTGTTCAATACTCTATTGAGTAACAGTAATGTGTGGTATGCACAGCAGGAGGCTCCCATTGCACTTGCAGTTGTATTTTACCTTTCTATCGGCTGTCTGCTGTTCAGAAGCTACAAGCCCATTACGACATAAGCCTTTTCATCAGCAATAAGAGAATATTCCATCAACATCAACTTTTTTCCATCACTAAAACCAATTAACATGCTTCGTACCATATTGAAATGGACAGGTCTTATCTTATTACTCCTCATCGTTGGGGTAACCTTCGGCACTTTGTCTCGCCAACACTTAACCTACGATGCTCCTTATCCAGACATTAGAGCGTCAACCGATCCGGCTGTTATTGAGAAGGGAAAACACATCACGCTGGTCACAAAGGGATGTGTTCACTGTCACAGCCCGAACAACAACGTAAGTCTGCTGCTTCAGAAAGGGGAAGAGCCCTCTTTAGCTGGAGCCAAAAGGGTTGAGACGCCCTTCGGAACTTTCTATACCCCCAACATTACGCCAGATGCAAAAACAGGTATTGGTAGTTTGACAGATGCTGAACTTGCACGTGTGCTTCGCTATGGCATTAAAAGTAACGGAGAAGCCGTGCTGCCATTTATGCAGGGACAAGACATGAGTGACGAAGACATGACGGCAGTTATCTCCTACCTGCGTTCTTTGAAACCTGTGGAAAACAAAGTACCTGAAAATGAGTTCAACTTTGTTGGCATGTTTGCAAAAGCCTTTGTGCTAAAGCCCTCTGTTCCAGAGAACCCTGTAAGTGTTGCAAAGAATGAAAAGGCAAAGCTGAATTAGCAAGAATAAAGACAGCTCAACTCAGAGTTGAATTGATTAACAGAAAGGGTTTAGCAGGATGCAAGCCCTAGTCTAATGCTGTAAAGCAGTGTAAGATTGCCTGTACCGCTTTACCTCTTTGTAGCTATCATGCGCAAGAGCCGCCTAATTGGCTACTTAAATGTAAGATTTTCTCCAATCTAGGGACGGAATCAGGCCTCTCGCTCAGCTATGACATCATCACAAAGGTGCATGGCGGAGAGCTAAGCGGGGCCCCTGAGGAAGGGGGAATGGATGGATTTCAAAGCTAACAGTAGCCTCAAATGAGGGAGAATGGTCTGAGTTTACCGTTTCGCTTCCGTACATACCTATACTCTAAGAACTGCTACCTCTACCGCCCCTCCCCCTCTTGCAGATACTTTTCCATAGCCATAAAATCTTTGTTGATAAGGTTCGATACTGAGGTCTACCAAGAGGGAAAAGTCAGTTTCACAGCTGCTTTTCCCTCTTTCTTTATGCCCCATTTTCTGAGAAAACTCGCTGGCAAGGCCGAAAAAGGAGTTCACCCTTAGGATTTGATAAGCCTCGTTTTCCCAGCTATAAGCTACCCCTTCCGGGAACACCGGTGCCTGAAGTCTTTTCCGTTTCGAGGCATCAGCTACTCCATGTGGATGAGAAGTTTAGCATCACTTTAAGCCCATTCTTAAGCAGCATTCTGTGGTTCGATAAAGGACCAGAGAGCTTTTCCAGGTTCACCTGTATTTCCCGCATCTCTGCTTTCAGCTCTGCGCTGAATTTAGAGAATCTTGCTCTGTCAAATTCACCGTAGGCGTAGCCGAACATGGCTTATATACATTGTTACCTGAAGTTATTCTTTCTCTTTTTTGACTTTGCTGTGAGGATGAACACACTATCCTCAGTTCAGGTAAAATGGCTCTTTATACTTTGAGAAGTTGAATGGACTGGCTACTACCTCATATGAACTGCTGTCCACTCCTAATACTTTAAACATGTTGTACTTCGAGCCTACCTCATCTTCTATACTCTTGATTTTGCCTTTAAGTAAAGGATCTGTGTATAGAGTTGAGCTGTCGACTCTTTCTTTTAATTGAACACTAAAAGCATAAAGAGGGTCAGGATCAACCAAGCCAACTCTTTCTTCAGGTTCATTTGAGCAAGAACAGATGATGAAACTGTGAAAGAGACTCGAAACATAGTTGAATTTCATACTTTTAAATACAGGTAACGATACGCATATGAGTAGTGGAGGATTTCCGAAGCAAGTCATTCTCCCAAGAGGTAAAAACTACAATAGAATTAATGCGCTTGGAAAACCTATAAACCCCGCCATTACTTATATGCACTGTTATAATGCGTTATTTCTTTGAATATCTATAAATTTGACCACGATTCCCTAAGGCAAACCCTGTGTTGGGGGTTGGAAAACAAACGTCATTCAATTGTTTTTCACCTTTATCTAATATTAAGTCAAAATTTACACCTCCATTTTTTGATAAGTAAATTCTACCATAATAGAAATTAGTTGTAATAATTTCACCAGTACTAAATCCAAATATTTGGCTATCAGGACCAATGTCAGGTGTATTAGGCATTTGTGGTTGTATTTGTTCCCAGTTCTTTCCGCCATCGCCAGTTTTAAGAATGTCCTGTGTAGTGAGATAATATCCCATATCTTCATTAAGAAAAGAGGCATCGATTGAAAATTCGTTCATTTGCCTTATCAGGTTCCAGTTTGCTCCTCTATCTGTTGTTTTATAGATTTTCCCTTGTCTGCTGATGAGAAAACCTGTTTTATTGTCTGCCAATATTCTTACTCTATGAGAAAAAAAGTTAGGTTTTGAATTATCGGCGTTGTTAGAAATAAAGTTCCAGCTTAAACCTCCATCCTGCGTTTGGATAAGCATATAATGATTACTATTATCTTTAATTTGAACAAAACCTTCCATTTTATTAAAAAACCGAATTTTGTAATCGGGATTAAGAACTACCCTACCATTGCCAGGGAAAATAAAGCTTGCCAGAACTTTCGTCCAAACCTTACCACCATCAGTAGTTCTAAATATTCCTTCGTATTCTGTAGTTACAAATCCATAATTTTCATCAAGAAAGAAAATGTCAGTAATTTGTGAAGCAAAAGGGGTAGATATACTGGTCCAGGTATTTCCTGCATTGGTTGTTTTAAAAAAAGAAGGTTTATGATTTCTTGATAAAACAATTTTTGCCTGGTATGAATAATATTGATTTGTATCAATTATAATTGTTGGTGAACCGAGAAGGTCCATATAATTCAGGTTTTGTTTTATACTTTCTTTTAAAGAATCAATCGAAGGCACACTTGCTACGAAACCAGTTTGATCATCAATAAAAAAAGCTTTTGTCAAGTTGGCGTCAGTTCCAATATTTAATTGTTTCCAGTTTTCATTTAAATGAACTTTTATATCGGCATTATCTTTCTCACAACTTTGAATAAAAATCATCAACGTGAGAATTAGAATTATTTTTTTCATTTTCTATAATTTTTTATCAAAATTATTATTTAAGCAATCTGTTTTATAATGTCGGGTTTATAATCTTGACTAACGTCAAATTTTATTATTGAATCTCAGCTATTTGCAGTTTATTAAAAATCATTATTTCCGATCCACTCCGTCGCTTTCACTTTGACGTTAGCAAGAGAATTTAATCTCGCTTGCCTGTTGTGGAGAATTCATTATAACGTTTTGTACAGGCTATGAACGAGGCGCAGCCGAGAATAGAGCCTGTGCCGTGTTGTGAGGAGAAATGTTAATTTTTAACTGCAGCAAAATGTTGCGATAATTTGTTTGACAGTTCTTCTGCTAATGGCTTTATTGCTTCATCATTTTTATCTATTGAAATAGAGATAACTGTTGCAATATTATGCTTTACCTTAGGTGCTAAAAAGTTAACCTGTTTAAATATAATTCTATTGCAAAGCGGTATATCATTTTCTTTACCGCCTAAATAGACATACGCAGGCTTTGCCAACGACATGAATAACATTAAACTGCTACTTTCCTCTTCAGTTGTTTTAAAATCTTCCAAACGCACTGTATTACAGTGGATTCCACTTGTCTTCAGGTGACGGGATAGCTCCTCGATAATGGTCTCAAAAGCCCGATAGCTCTCCTCGTTTCCTAAACTATCGATAACAAAGACAACGTTTTTAGTTGGTATCTGATGTTTCCCTTTCCAAGGCTTGATATAGAATGTTTCTTGTGAAAAAGCAGGATGAGTAGTAAAAGTCAAGCCGATAACTAATACTAATAAGACAAGTAAGTTTTTTAAAAATTTCATATGTTTTTTTCTCACAACGGCCGCGTGCTTAAGATGCCGACGCGTTAGCAAGGTAACTTAAACATTGTGTTGTACTTCGTTATTTTTTTATTCCTTTCATGTCACCGTACTTCAAAACAAGCGGCTTTAGTTCTTCAAGAGTAGAGCTTATGAAAGATTGGTCAGAGTTAAATTCGAATATTAGCTCATTATTAAACTCATCTAACTCATTAAATCTTCCTTGAACTTTCACATGCCCCAAGTCATCATACTTAGCAGTGAAATCTAAATTATCTTCATAGTTGACAAAATTCACATTGCCTTTCAGCTCACTGTTACAGGCTTTCAGCTTTTTGTAGAACTCATACATCTCTCCAGTTGATGTCCAGAAGATTGACTTAACTGTAAAGCTTCCAGACTTTATTTCAAAAGTAGCTCTAAACTCATATCCACCCCAATGACAGGTGGATTCAGGAAAGCCATAGACTTCTTGAAAGGAGATTTTTATGTAGTTCCTGTTATCTCCTCTGATTGAGAATTCTTCCATGCTTTTAATGAAGTACAACGGTTTTGCTAAAAAATGCTTTAGTAATTTTTAGCGCTTGTTGACAGAGGTAATTTACTTTTTCATATAATAAAGTACAGCCGCATTTGAGATTGCGGTAAAGCTTTGTCCATCCCACTCTGAGCCACTAGTACCTAAGTATAACCTGTCGGTGTTGTCCAAATACATGGAATATACATTGCGTTTATGAGGAAAAATATTTTCCCAATTCGTGCCCCTATCGGAGGACCTCATAATTAAACTAGGGGTGCCCAACTCTCCGTTATTCAAGGCCACATGATGGTAGATAATACCTTTTGAATCGTATACTTCCCTGTTATGAAATGGGGAGTAAGTTTTGTCCGAATCGTGCCAGGTTTCTCCTCCATCCCTTGAAGAGTAGTTCTTGATATTTGTTACTGCAGTAATCACATCACCATCTTTTATCAAATTAGTTATTGGGGTATCAACTCTCAAAACCTCCTTACTGGTTTTTCCATTATCAGTAACCTTTATAACACCCCTGAGCGTGCCCAAAAGCAAACCATCTTCTAAAGACCCATGAATGCTGTAAATGGGGCCTTGGTCTGCGAATTCAATCTTCTCCCATTGAACCTGAGGAGTAATATCGTCATCAGACTCACATGACTGGAGGGCTAGCAACAGTAAGAGGAGTGAGTAAAGCTTTGCTATTCTTTTCATAGATCTAAATTTTATTTTATTACTGTCAACGTGCTGGGCTATGGTGCGTTTATGCACTATAGGTTTTGTTGGTGGAAGAAATTTTTATTCTATTTCTGACCACTCTTGAATTTCATACTTTCCTGTCTTAGCATTTATTTTTAATGCCTTTCCACCTGCTTCGTATGGGTCCCATGTTTCATTTGCATAAGAGTAGATGTTCCAAGAAATATCGTAAATCATATCTTCTAATTTGACTTCCCACCCTTTTATTCCTTTTTCGAAGGATAAATTCTGGGCAAGATTAGTAGCATAATCTTTATTCCAGAACAAGTTCTTTGTTTGTTGGCCTTTATAGTAGTTGCTAATATCTTCTTTGGTAATCTTTGTATTGAACTTGCTCTCCACTTTATCACCATCTAAAAATATAACAACCAAGTTCTTATTATTTTCTGTTCTTCCTTTGAGCTCAAAGGTTACTAAATCAAGTGGACCTTCATAAATTCCAGCAAAGGCGAGTTTATCTCTTACCACCTTCTCTCCAAGCCTTTTCTTTAGAAACTCTTCAGCAATTTCTATTTTAAGAGAATCGCCAGGTAAGGCTTGTGCTAAACAAACACTGGTACAAAAGAGCAATATGATAGTGAACAATTTATTCATTCTTTTTACCACCAACGGCTTGGCTATGGTGCGTTTATGCACTATAGGTTTGGTTGGGCTAAGCTTTTCTTATAGATTTTCTTCTCTGTGAACAGAAGAGAAGGTTGACTTTGTCTTTCAATAAATTCGGACTGGTCTAACGTAACTAACCTATCTGCTTGCAGTTTCATGATGTCAAAATTAATATAAGGTCTTCTGAAGGTACCGCTACTTAAATTGACTGTATCAGGAACAAGCGTTACAGTCGTTAAGCCTCTGTTTGGGTTGCTTGAGATGAAGTATTTACCCTTGTACTTGCCACCTACATCTGTTTGCCACCATTCGTAAAGGAAGTCTTCATTATTGAAAAAGGTTAAGGTAATAGAAGTACCTCTCTTCTGAAGTCCATGTCTTACAGTTAAAATGCTATCCAGTTCCCATGTCCCTACTAACTGCTCTTGAACTACCTGAAATTCAGTCTTCGGCTCTGAGCAACTATATAAAACATATACAGCGAGTAAGAAAGCAATATAGACTTTTAACTTTATCATTATAAGTTTGGCCCAACGGCTGGGCTATGGTGCGTTTATGCACTATAGGCGTTGTTAGCTATCACTCTTTTTTTTAGCCTTCAAAAGTTCTTCCTCTGCTAGCTCCATAAGTCCCTTATTGTCTACTGTCGGATTCAGTTCATAACCCTTTTTGAGATAGTAGAGAGCTTTCTCGTGGTTCTGAAATGCAATCATGTAAATGAGTCCCAAGTTATGATAGCAGTCGGCAAGTCTATACCCAAGCTTTGCTACCCTATGGTAATCTTTTGCTGCACTTTCAAAATCATCCAATTTTGCCTTTGAAAATGCCCTTCTGTACAATGCTTCAGCATTTAGTGAATCAATTTCTAAAACTGTAGTGTATTTTTCAGCTGCAAGTTTGAAGTTGTCACTCTCATAAGCTTTGTCTGCTTGAGAAAGTGCAGTTGTATATGTTTCATCGGTTTTTGAGCCTGATATACTCTGCTTGTTACAGCTTAGCAGCAAGAATACCACTGCTGATAAAATATATTTCATTCTTTAGAGTGTTTGCTAACGGTTAGTACATAAAGCGAACGAGGCGTAGCCGAAGTTTGGCTTATGTACATTGTTACCTGAAGCTATTCTTTCTTTTTTATTGACTTTGCTGTAAGTATATACACACTATCCTCAGTTATCAGGTAAAACGGCTCTCTATTCTTTGAGAAGTTGAGTGGGCTGGCTACTATTTTATATGAGTTGCTGTCCACTCTTAATACTTTAAACATGTTATACTTAGAGCCTACTTCATCTTCCACACTCATAATTTTTTCTTTAAGTAAGGAATCTGTGTATACAGTTGAGCTATCTATTCTTTCTTTTAAAAGAACACCAAAAGCATAAAGAGGGTCAGTGTCAATTAAGCCACTTCTTTCTTCTGGTTCATCTGAGCATGAACAGAGGATGCAACTGAAAACGATAATTGAAGCAAAGTTAAGTTTCATACTTTCAGTTACAGGTAACTACCGGATATGCGGAAACATACGGTTATTGGGCCTATGTGCGAAGGTGCCTACGCCTACTCTACTTTCTCTTTTTCTTCCTTCTGGCTTCATTCTAGTACTCATAGTAAAATATAGTTTAGCTAATATAACATAATTCTAAAGATTGTCCAGTGGGCTTGTGATTTTTTCCAGCGAGTGGCTCATCACGTGCGTGTAAATCTCCGTTGTCCTGCTCGATCGGTGCCCCAGCAGCACCTGGATATAGCGTAAATCCGTTCCCTGTTCCAGAAGGTGCGTGGCAAAGGAGTGTCGCAGCGTGTGCGGCGTGGCCTTTGTTTTCACACCAGCCTTCTCCAGGCTGGCCCTGAACACACTGCGGATGCTCTCCACCGTGTACTGACCGCCAGTCTGCCCCTCGAAGAGCCACACCTTCGGCCTATAGGCCCTGTAGTATGCCCTGAGGCTATGCAGCAGCTTTTGGGAGAGCAGCGTTGTCCTGTCTTTCTTTCCCTTCCCGCCGCGAATGAAGAGCAGGTTCCGCTCTGACTTTACGTCACTGATGCGCAGGTGAATGACTTCGCTGATGCGCAGCCCCCCCGCATAGAGCAGCTGCAAAAGGCAGCGGTGCTTTAGGTTCTCCGTCACCGAGAGCACACGTGTCACCTCCTGTTTGCTCAGCACGCTGGGAAGCCGGTGCGGTTTCTCTGGCCGCTCCACGTCCTCCGGCCTCACGCTGTGCCTTCCCAGCACCCGCTGAAAATAGAACTTAACGGCATTAATGCTCTGACTGATGGTAGAGTGGGAGTACTTCTGGCTTTGTATCATGCCCCGGTGGTAAAGGTTGATTTCCTCTGCCGAGAAGGCGTTTATCTTCTCAAGCCCCTGCTCCCTGTGTCCGTTCAGGAACCGCAGCAGCAGACTGTGGTAGGTGCGGATGGTACTCAGGGAGTAGTTGAGCAGAAAAAGCTTTTCCAGGTAAGCGATAGGGCAAGGGATATAGCAGGAGCCTTTGGCATAGGTCTGCTCCCAGAGCCTCTTTTGAATTGTCAGGTCCCTTACTTTCAGCGTTTGTGCCAGCCACACCTGCGCTATGCCCTCCAGTTCGTCCAGCAGCAGGTGCAGATTGCGGCTGTCAGTATCCAGGGCAAAGCACTTCAGCGCCGAAATCCAGTTGCAGCTTTTGCTGAGTCGCAGACATTCGTAGATGTCCCTGCTGTAAGCATGGGTGATTTGAATCAGGGGCTTTCCATCATGCTCCAGGGGCTGCAGGCGCACCACCGGCCGCTCCGGCACCTTCTCCATCGGTTCTGAGCAATGACCACCAGCCACCACCACGGTCCCCTCTGCAGGCCTGAGCCTTTTAGGGCGGTAAAGATATTTGGTGTTCACCTGTGCCAAACCCTGGAAATGCGCGTACGTCATCTCGATTGCCTGCGGGGTGTGGTGCATTACAAAGCATTTATAGGTCTTGCTGTACTTTATCCAAGTTGCCGCCTCCCTCAGTCGCTTGCTGATAAAAGCATTTGGCTTGTGCCAGAGGCGAATATATCTCTTCCCCTCGTGCTCCAGGGAGTTTAGAAAAACGGTGGCCTGCGCAGTGGCGGAGGCGGCTCCTACTTTGTTGTCTGTCATCACCTAAACTACGGCCTTCACAAGCCTTAGCCGTAAACTATCCGTATATGTCCGTAAGTATCCGGATATAAGCGGATATATCCGGATATTTACGGTTGTGTACAGGCAGCAAAGCAACTATGGAAGAAAACAACAAGGCATGCGGGCACTGCGGCACTGCCATCTTGGGCAGAACAGACAAGAAATTCTGCTCGGATCAATGCCGCGCCAGGGCTGGTCATAGCCGGAAGCTGTCGGACCAGGGGGAAAAGCTGATACGCAGCGTCAACGCGTCGCTGCGCCACAACCGGCAGGTGCTGCAGAAGGCAAGCCCCGTGGGTAAAACTACCTTACGCAGGCAGGTGCTCGAACTGGCGGGTTTTGACTTCCGCTACCACACCCACCTCTACCGAACCAAAGGGGGCAACACCTATCACTTCTGCTACGACTATGGCTATCTGCTGCTGGAAGGTGAGAAAGTGCTGATCGTGAACTGGCAGCAGTACATGGAGAAGTAAGCTATACCTCCCCTTTCTCTAAATAATCTCTTAAAGCAATTAGATCAGTCTGGATAAGGTTCGATTTTTTACTCCTTCGGTCTACAAAAAGGCTTTCAGTTAACGCTGGAGGTCTTTTTGCATAACCTCCGGACACTAATACAGCTAATCTGCTTAATTCCCAATCAAAACATTGGCTGCTCCCTATAGGAGGTATACAATGTAATGTACAAGTCTACTTCTGAAGGAACCTTCCTTATCTCTACTACCTTTTTTTCGCATCATTCAGGAAATAATGAAGGGCACTATATCGAAATTATTCCTTTTTATATTTTAACCATAGTAAAAAAACGTATATTAGTACTGATTTTAAGCCTGTTACAGGCTCTTCATTGAGTCGTAGGTGGGAGAGTGTTCTCCTTTATTGTTTTGCTTCCTGTTGCAACTCCTGCCCTTGCAGGACCAGCCCAAGTGTCCAATGAACCTGCTTTGCCAGTTTAACCCCGCGACCAACTTAGAAGTGGTTCGGCCCCAATAGCACTTGTACATCATTCTTAAATGAACAGAAGAATGAAGTATGTCTTATTTCCTTTACCTGTTGTATTGCCTATCGAACCACAGGGATTGCCAGAGAAGGCCTCATTTACAACTTAACCCGCTTCTGCCAAATCTGTCATTCCAGAATAGTTAAAATCTATTGTATTCGTCAAAAAGTCTGCTTTTATGAATACTTCCGTTAAAAGTAAATATAGCCTGCAAATTATACAGAAGAGGGTTTTACTAACCTTCCTTACTTTGTTGCAAGTGGCCGTTGGGTGGTGCCAGGTCCCACAGTACGACCTTTATTTGAACAATGAAATAAAGTTTGAAATGCTGGGTATGGAGCAGGGTCTGAACGGTGAGCTTTTTAACCTCATGCAGGACCGTAAAGGATACATGTGGTTTTCTTCTTTGGATGGACTTTATAGATACGATGGCTATACCTTTACCCACTTCCAGCATGATCCACGAAATAAGAATAGCCTGGCTGATAATAGCGTAAATGGTCTGTATGCAGATAACAATGGGTTAATCTGGATTGGCCTTGGGGCTGGTGGTGGAGTCAATTCACTTAACCCCCAAACCGGCCAATGGAAACTGTATAACCACACTCCTCTAAACACAAATACTATTACAAATGGCCCCATCCATACCATTCAGCAGGACCACAGCGGGAATATGTGGTTTGGCAGCTTATCAGGTGGCCTTTCCCGCTATAATTCCAGCAAGAACTTGTACACGCATTATAACCATGCGCCAGGTGACCCCGGCAGTATAAGCAGTAACCGGGTGCCCGCTTTATTTGTAGACAAAGACGGGCAGCTTTGGGTGGGCACAAGCACGGGACTAGACTTGTTCAACCCAAAAACCAATCAGTTTCAACATATCCGGGGAAACGGCTCTGATACTACCTTTCTTTACAACACAGAAGTACACCACATTTACCAGGACAATAAGGGCCTGTTATGGTTAAGCACCCTCTCAAAAGGTGTGTTTGTGCTTGATCCAATTAAAAACAGGTTTCTGGCGCACTATGAACACAACCCGAAGCAAGCCAATAGTCTGAGCGACAACTATGTTCTTTCTCTTGTGCATGATAATGAAGGCAGTTGCTGGATATCTACGGCAAGCGGTTTAAACAGACTGGACCTGGCGACGGGGCAGCTCTCGGTATATGAGCATGAGCAGTATCTTCCTGGTTCACAGGAAGCTGCCCACATGGTTCTAAAAGACCAAAGCGGGCTGGTTTGGTTAAGCACAAGCAAAGGGGCTTTGTTCTTTTCGCCTAAGCCCCGCAAGTTCCACCGTTATCTGCACGATTTGGAAAATGCACTGGGTCCGGGAGTGAATCAGATATATCATCTTTTCAAAGGCAGTGATAAGCAGGTTTATGTTGCCACTACCTGGAGCCTGCTTCGCTTCAACCCACTGGAAAAGAGTTTCTCAGTCATCTATGAAACACCAAAAGATAAAAGTTCAAACAGTCGTACATCAATATATAGTGCCTGTGAAGAAAAGCCAGGCGTTTTCTGGCTAGCCACACCCGATAGGGGAATTATTCGGCTGGATACACATACAAACCAAGAAACATGGTTCAAGCATGACCCGAACCAAACCGGTAGCCTTGCACATAATAACGTAAATGCTTTGTACAAAGACAGGAATGGGGTTATATGGGTAGGCACAGAAGGTGGTCAGTTGCAATGGTTAGATGCAGCCAACAGGAAATTTATCCTTCACCCTATCTATACAGACAAGCACCGAAAACGACTTGATGGAGAAGGTGTACGGTTCATCTACGAAGACAAGCAGGGCCACCTTTGGGTGGCCACAAAAGCAGGATTCATGGGTACTGGAGGAGGCGGTTTGTTCCAAATAAACCGAAAAGACGGAAAGACGATTCACTACCGGCTTGAGGAAAATAAGCCAAATAGTTTAAGCCATGATGCCGTTACCTGCCTGTATGAAGATACAAAAGGTGTTTTCTGGATCGGAACATCAGGTGGAGGTCTCAACAGGTTAGAGCCAAACACAGGAAAGGCTACTTTTTACACGAAAGAAGACGGGCTGCAGTCAAATAAAATTGATGGCCTGGCAGGTGATATGGAGGGCAACATTTGGATTTCGTCTAATAAAGGAATCACCTTTTTCAATCCTGTTACTTTAAAGATGGATTGGTTCGATTTAAATGATGGCCTGACAGGTTCACTGCCAGGTCTTTGGCAGGCATATCCAGAGTCGAAGATCCCAACCTTCCAGGATGAAGACGGAACGATATACCTGGGCGGCAAAAATGGGTTAACTGTGTTTCATCCGGAAGACATTTATGTCAATCAAGCCAAGCCGCCGATTGCTATCTGCCAGTTTAAAGTCTTTGATAAGACGGTTCCAGTCAGGGAAGAAGGTATCGTACTGCAACATGACCAAAACTTTTTTAGGTTTGAGTTTGCGGCACTGAGCTTCTTGTCATCAGCAAAAAATCAGTACAGGTATAAATTAGAAGGTATAGATAAAGATTGGGTATACAGCGGTACGAGAAGAATTGCCAACTACACTAACGTTCCCCCCGGCACTTATACCTTCCTGATAAAAGGGTCAAACAATGACGGAGTATGGAATGAGGAAGGCAAGTCTGTACCCATCATTATTCATCCCCCCTGGTGGCGTACGGGGTTGGCTTATATTCTTTATACCATTTTGATAATTGGCAGTATATGGGCCTTTGTCTATTACCGCTCCCGCAATCTGCTCCGGCAAAAAAGGCAACTGGAAAGCCAGGTTGCCACACGTACAGCAGAAGTTGAACATCAGAAAGAAGAACTTCAAGTTGCACTGGAAGATTTAAAAGCCACCCAGGCCCAACTCGTGCAGAAAGAAAAGATGGCCTCCCTTGGAGAGTTAACTGCCGGCATTGCCCACGAAATACAGAACCCGCTCAACTTTGTCAACAATTTCTCTGAGCTAAGCAAGGAGATGCTAACAGAACTGCAGCAAGAACTGGAAACAGGAGCTATAAAAGAGGCCAAAGCCATCTCAGTAGACATACAACAGAACCTGCACAAGATCCACCACCATGGAAGCCGTGCCGACGCCATTGTCAAGAACATGCTGCAGCACTCCCGCCCCAGCACCGGCGAAAAGCAACTGGTAAACCTCAATACCCTTACCGAGGAGTACCTACGCCTATCTTACTGTGGCATACGAGCCAAATACAAGGACTTTACCTGCACCCTCGACACTACCTATGACCAGGAACTGGAAAAGGTAAAGGTCGTGCCGCAAGAACTGGGACAGGTGCTGCTCAACCTATTCAACAACGCCTTTTATGCTGTGCAGCAGAAAAAGAAATTGGTAGATTCAGGATATGAGCCGAAGGTGGTGGTAAACACCAGAAGGCTAGGCAACAAAGTGGAGATTAGGGTATGGGATAATGGAACCGGTGTAGCTGATAATTTGAAGAGCAAGGTTTTCCAGCCTTTCTTCACCACCAAACCTACAGGGCAAGGAACGGGGCTTGGCCTCTCCCTTTCCTATGATATCATCACGAAGGGTCATGGTGGAGAAATGAGGGTAACTTCTAAGGAAGGTGAATGGTGTGATTTTACCGTTTCGCTTCCGTATGTGCCTGTAGCAGAAGAACAGTTCGCTACTTCTACTGCTCCTCTCCTACCTGCAGGTGCTTTTCCACAGCCATAAAATCTATAGGGATAAAATTCAACAGTTCTCTCTTTCGGTATAGTAAAAGCCCCTCAGCAGCAACTGAGGGGCTTTTACTATAAGAATGCACAGAAAAAATTAATTTTTATTATCAATTCAGTATCAAGGAAGAAAGGTCTCTTCTTAATCAACAGGAGGTTGTCCTGCACAACAGCAAAAAATTCCAGCACTGCTTTTTCAGCTATTTCTTACCCTGAAATACGCGGTTAAATGGTGTCTCTGTCACTCTTTTAAAGCTGGTAAAGCCTGCTTTCGTGGCTACCTCCGCTAAAGCATCATCTGACGCTACAGTTCCGAGCGCATAGGGACCGGAAGCAATAGCATTAGGTGTACAGCACAATACAGAAGCTCCTGAGTACACCCGGCCAACGGGATTAAAGTTTTCCTCCGTCTTTCTGCCCGCCATTGGCTCCACTACCATTACAACTCCATCCGGGGCCAGGGCCTGATACGCCCGCTTCAGGGCACCAACAGGATCTCCCATGTCGTGCAGGCAGTCGAAATAGGTAATGAGGTCATAGTCTTCCCCAGGAAATTCCTGTGCGCTCGCCACTTTAAACTCTACCCTGTCTCCTACTCCTTCCTGCCGGGCAATTTCATTGGCTCTTTCAACGGATGGTTTATGATTATCAAAGCCATAGAAGCGGGAACCTGGAAATCCTTGGGCCATGATAAGTGTTGAAATGCCGTGCCCTGCCCCTATGTCGGCTACCTTCGCTCCTTTTTGAAGTTTTTCAACTGCTCCTTCTACTGCCGGCAGCCAGTTTTGCAGCAGATTTCCATGATAGCTGGGCTTAAAAAAGCGCTCTGTGCCTTGAAACAGGTTGTGGTGGTGTTCTCCCCACAGCATGCCTTTGCCAGTGCGGAAGCCTTCTGCAATACGCTCAACTGCCCGTGTCAGGGCATTCATGGACTGGAAACCACCGGCAACATAATAAGGACTGTCCTCGCTGGTTAAGGCAACCGCATGTTCATCAGGCAGCACATACTTCTGTTGCGTAGCATCGTACTCCAAATATCCGCCCGCAGCCTGGTTGATAAGCCATTCCCGCACATAGCGTTCATCAGTCTTGGTCTTCTGAGCCAGTTCCTGGTATGTCATGGGGCCGGCAAATGCCATAGCTTTGTACAGGCCCAGTTGGTCGCCGAGAAGCGCCAGGGAAGTACCTAAAGTAGCACCTAGATCGTTGATAACTTTGCCCAGAAAACTCTCCAGCTTCTGGGGATTGATGGCAGGAGTAGCCACTTGGCTTGTAGTGTGTGTTTGGTCTTTCATAGCAGTAAAATTTAGAAATGGAAAATCAGGACTATACGGGCAGGGAGAAATGAATCCTGGCTCACTTAACTACCCAGCAGACAGTCATCAGAAGCTATCAGAGATTCATTTGAGTGCTAAACACTCCACTTGAGAGGGGAAGCAGACTTTTATACGATAGAAGTCACACTATCAGAAGTGGCTGAAGTAAAACCACAGTTGTGTCAGAGGACACATAGCATTTCAAACAACGCAGAACAGGCAGCTTGCTGTTTTGCAAAAGCATAACAGCCAAAAGCCAGCTGAAACATTTAATTATACTATAATTTATACGTATGATATTATTTATTTATCGAGTTTATGCAACAATGCTGCTTAATAGTTGGCAAGTTGCTATCATGAGCGGGTGAAAAGCTATACAAGGAGCCGGAGGATCAAAAGCAAAATGCAATTTCACCACTATCAGTGTTGCAACTTTTTTAAAACCGCGCTAACAGATTGTGATTACGCAGGCGGTTAGGAGCACAGAAGATGGCTGCAATGAAAGTTGCTCATGTCATCTGCTTTCCGAAAAAGTGGCTGCATTACAGGCCGGGCTTCCATACTTTTATACAAATGGCAGGACTTTAAGATAAGAATACCAGCTTAACCTATCTCTTTATAATGTATCAGCTCCACATTATGTTTGAGAATAGTAAATGGATGAACTCGCTTTACTATCTATCGCAAATTACTTAGCTATAAGTATTAACACGCAGTCAATTGAAAATAACTACTGAAAAAAACTGTAATTATTCCTGTTCCCCAAGTACCACTTAAAGTAACCCCGTATAGATAAATGGCCTATCTGCCGGAGCACCTGGCCTTTTTTCCTAATGCGGGGTTTGTAGAATGAAGCAACTAAAAAGTATATTAGTGGTGGATGATGATATTGTCGCCATTCTGACATCGCAAAGAATAATCAAAAAGTTGAAACTAGATGTTGACCTGCTGACGGCCCGCCATGGCAAAGAAGCGCTGGATATTATAAGAGAGATCTGCCAAGGGGATCAACACCTGGAACTGATTCTGCTGGACATCAATATGCCTGTGATGGATGGCTTTGAGTTGTTAGAGGAACTGAAACACTCCGATGATTTAAGCTGTGCCTTGCTTCGGGTTGTGTTGGTTAGCTCCTCCACGCATTACCTTGATATAGCTAGGGCAAAGCAGTATCCCGTCATCGATTACCTCGAAAAGCCCCTTACAGCGGAGAAGCTCTCTAAGTTCCTGTAATATTTTTTCCGCTGTTGATACCTGCCCGTCCTGATACTGGAAAATATGTAGCTAGTTGAATGCCTTTATATCCAAGTTCAGAAGGGAGTAAATCGTTTCTGTAACTCAAAACTGCGTTACCTTTCTTCCAAAACGGCGCCTGCCCATGAGCAGAAAGAAAATTGTTGAAGATGGGGCTTAGATAATTCCAACTGAAAGTGGTTGTATCATAGCTTTTTCCCGAAGCTCCTTCTATAGTATAGACTTGTTAAATGAGAATCCTTGCCTAAGCTGCCGTAGCATCAGTTTATCCAGCGGCAACAAACCTAAAGTTCCATTGTAAAAGTATGTGCTCTCCAGCTGGGGTAGGGGCCCTATTTAAGAGAGAGGCCTCATCGTGGGGTTGGGGCCCTCTTACAGGCATCGCGCTGGGATTTTTTCTGCGCCAGGGCGCTGCCGCTCCCGCGGCACCTAAAAATCTTCAAATAGAGGGCCCCTTACCCCAGGCGCTCAACCCAAAGACTGGAAACACCTTCACTTCGTGCTGGCAATTTTTTGTAGTGAAACATTGACTATGGAAGAGGCCCTTCGCCTATGAAGCAGCGGGCTTCCCTCCTTGGATTTGCCAAAACGGGAGTTTTGAGCTAACGAGCGTAGCGCCGAGGGATAGTGGGGGTTTGCCCCGGTACATCAGTGAAACAAAGGTATGATGGAATAGGCTCAGTGTAATTTGGTGTTGATTAGTTTAATAAGCATGGGTTAACTGTAACGCAACCTGTTCATGTATATTCACTGCAGCAAAGTGTTCCTAAGCACCTACTTCAGCAGCTCTTCGAGGTTTATGTCATCCAGGAAAGGGTCCAGCTGCTTTACGCTTTTGAAGCCGCGAACCATGCCCAGGCGGTCCTCACCCGGCAGGTACCATACCTCTGCGAAGAACGTGCGCATGTAATAGAGAGAAAAGATAAAGTCCTCTTTCCGGCGTGTTGCTAAAAACATACCCTGCTGAACGAGGAGCAAGGCTCTTCGCCTGGTAGTCTGGCGGTGAAAAGAATACAAATCCATCAGGTAGAAATAATTAATTAACTTATACTTCCTGCAGCTACACTTTAGCGGTGAACTCTGCCATTAGTGTCGTTGTGTTCAGACAGGTAATACGGGTAGAGCAGCCTGCTCCGAATCAATCTAGTCACCTTATCTCAAATCAGCAGATAGCATCACAGATTATACACTTGTACAATTTTACAAAATTTCACACATCAAATGTACCGTATAACTACTATTTTATCCTAAAATTAATACGTATTTTCCTAATTATTTAGTTCATATGCTGCTGTTCAGTAAGCTTATGATAAACTCGGTACAAGTAATGACAGCCATATTAAATATACCAGCAACCCAAAAGGTGAAATTAATATCACAACATACTTATAATCAGAACACTTATACAAATTAAAGTTCCAATCTGCCCTTCTCTCTATACTTCATAGCCTAAACTTGGCTACAGAATCGGTTTACTAAATATTATAAGAATGTTCCAATTAAATATTATCTTAATATAAAACCTAGTCGTAGTTAGTATGAAAGTAGTCGTAAGTATCATCAATGTCTACTAACATGACATTCTATAACACCGGGTCTACATTACCCGGAGCACGTCTTTCGCCTGCCGCTCTGGCAGGAGCCACCATATGACTTGGGATGATAAACAACTTGAAACATCTAGGTTATGAAAACAAAATTACCATTTATAATCTTTTTGCTGCTGTACCTGGTTAGTACAATGGCGATGGCCCAGCAGCCGAAACTGGAATGGGCGCAGCGCTGGAACGGCGTGGCCAACGTATATGAATCTGCGGTAGCTCTTGCCGTGGATTCAGAAGGAAACAGCTATGTGACCGGCTCTTCCAGAGCACTTACCTCCACCTCTGGAGTAACAACTATAAAATACTCTCCCACTGGTGAACAGCTTTGGGTTAGCCTGAATAAGAATTTATACAGCTTCAGCCCCGTCTCCATCGCAGTTGATAATCATGGAGGAGTTTATATCTTGAGCGCCATTCAGGACTCTACCGGACAAGATTTTGGCATTGTACGTTATGATGCTGCCACTGGAGAGCAAACCTGGTTTAGCCGCTATGGGGAACCTGGAGAATATGACTCCCCCTCTGCAATCGTTGTTGATGACAAGGGCGGAGTTTATGTAACAGGCTCTATTCAAGACTCATCTTATGCATGTGAGAACGGAACCTGCCACACCACTGATTTTGCCACTCTCCGCTATGATGCTGCTACTGGTAACGAGATTTGGGCTAGTCTTCATGATGGAGGTCAGACTGATGTGGCGAGTGACATCGCTGTAGATAATGAAGGAGGCATCTACATCATCGGAACCAGTAATGTCACCAGCACAGGTAATGGTATTTCCACCGTACGCTATGATGCTGCCACGGGAGATCGGATCTGGGCAAGTCGTTACGATGGTGGGAATGATTTAGCTGACCAAGCCGTTGCCATTGCTATTGACCATCAGGGTGGTGCCTTCGTTACCGGCTACAGTTTTAAAGAAGACTTTACTAGTGATTTTGTAACTATCCGCTACAGTGCGGCTACGGGCGAAGAGTTGTGGGCCAGCAATTATGATGGAGACCCTGGTACGGATAACAATACCACTGCCATTGCCCTGGACAACCAGGGTGGTGTTTTTGTCACAGGTACCAGCATGGAATTCACCATGGATTTTCCTACTGCCAGTTACACCACCGTCCGCTATGACGCTGCCACAGGTGTGGAGACTTGGGTAAAGCCTTACCAAGACCACAATGAAAGCTTTGATGTAGCCACTGCCATCACCGTAGACAATCAGGGGGGTGTGTTCATCACTGGCTATAGCCAAACCAGCGATTACATCAATGAAGTGTTTGATGATGATTACATTACCTTGCGCTATAATGCCACCACAGGTGAAGAAGAGTGGCTCAGCCGCTATGACAGCCCCGTGCGCACTCCCAATGAAAGTCCTGATTTGGCTTTTGACATCGCCCTTGACAACAAGGGTGGAGTGATTGTCACTGGTGAAAGTTTTGCAGACTTTGCTACTGTTCGCTATAGCGCCAGTTCAGGTGAGGAGGTCTGGGTACAGCGATATAACAGGACAGAAAACGTAAATGACTTTTCTATAGCTGTGGCTGTGGACTCTGAAGGTAACAGCTATGTAACCGGTACCAGCCACAGAAGTTCTACGAGAATAACGATAGTCAAATACTCTCCATGGGGAGAACAGCTGTGGGTAGCGCAGTTTCAATCTAATTCAAAGGTCAACGCCATCGCCGTAGATAACTCAGGCGGCGTCTATGTGACCGGTAATTATTTTAACTGGAATTCATTTTCCTATGATTACCTCACTATTCGTTACGACGCGGGCACCGGAGAACAGACTTGGTTCAGCAGCTATAATGGACCTGCTTCCTTCACGGATCTCCCTAGTGCTATTGCCGTAGATAATACCGGTGGCGTCTATGTCACGGGCTACAGCTATAACGAGGATTTCACCGTCGACTACGCCACAGTGCGGTATGAAGCCGCGACTGGTGAAGAAACCTGGGTTAGTCGCTACAGCGGACCTGAAGGTGCCAGCATGGATTCAGCCGCCGCTCTTACCGTAGATAACAAGGGCGGGGTATATGTAACAGGCGTGAGCGCTGTCGACAGCACCAATACTGCCTTCGCCACTGTCCGTTATGAAGCTGCCACGGGTGAAGAGTCTTGGGCTAGCCGCTATGGAGGAGAAGATAACAATACTGACGCTGCCACTGACATTTCCGTTGATAGTAAAGGAGGTGTCTTTGTTACCGGGTACAGCGGAAGTGCTGCCGGCGGGTATGACTACACCACCATCCGCTACGAAGCCCCAACTGGCGCTGAGAGTTGGGTTAGTGGCTACAGCAGGGGAGACAGCAGCGATGACAAAGCCCGGGCCATTGCAGTGGACACTGCAGGAGGCGTCTATGTGACCGGCACCAGTTCAGCAGATGGCACCAGTAATTACGCCACAGTGCGCTATGCTGCCGCCACCGGCGTGCAAACGTGGGCCAGCACCTACAACGGGCCCGCGCACGGGAACGACACTGCCGCTGCTATTGCAGTAGACAGCGCAGGAGGTGTTTACGTGACAGGCGTAAGCTACAACCAGGACCAGAGTGCCGACTTTGCCACCGTGCGTTATGACGCAGCAACCGGTGAAGAGGTTTGGGCAGAGCGCTACAACAGCGCAAACAGCAACGAGGATGTGGCAGTGGATATGGCATTGGGTAATGAAGGAGACCTCATCATCACCGGATACAGCTATAGCCCCGAGACCCTCTACGATTTCCTCACCGTCAAGTACAGCCAGTGCCCGGCCATAACAGAGGTAGCCGTTACCGGAAGCACGAATGTAGCCGTGGGTACCAGCAACTCTGTCTACTCCCTTCCCTCCTCCGGTGCCACCTCCTACACCTGGACTATTACCGACATTGATGGCTCGGCCTACACCGACTTCACCGGCCAGGGCACTGGCTCCATTTCCGTTGATTGGCCTGACGAACCTAATGCCTACAAGCTGAGCGTTACCTATGGCGGCAAAGAGGGCTGCCCTTCCCAAACCTCTGCTCTTTATGTTCACGTCTATGACCCTGAAGCCGGCTTCGTATCCGGAGGAGGATCTAGCGATTCCCCCACCCACGCAGATTACGAGCTCATGCAGCGGGGTGGGGAATTATACTGGGGCTTTGTGGCAAAATACAGGAAGGAGAAACAGGTTATCGGTTCGGCCCTTGTGATTCTTGAGACTGGCCCCTCCATCTTTAGAAGCACCAGCGTGGAGGATGGATCGCTGGTCATCTCCGGAAACAGCGCCTTCTTTAAAGGCAAAGGAGTGCTCCTTTATCAGCGGGGTTTGGATGTCCGCATAGACAATCGCCGGTTCGGATACCTCATCGCCGCCACCGACGGCCAGCTTGGCACCAATACAGGCCCTGACCGGCTTCGGCTCAAAATCTGGGTAATAAATGAGGATGGTACCGAAGGCAGTATAGTGTACGACAACCAGGTAAGCTGTACTTCTGCCAGTCTGGATAACAATGCACGCCCCTGTGATGCGATAGACAAGGGCAACGTTATCATACATAAGCCTGCAGGAAGAAGTCTTAGCAGTGTCTTCTCGCAAAACGCAATGGGAGAACCTGAGCTGAAAGGCCTGCAAGCTTACCCCACCGTTTTCCATGACCGCACCACGCTTTCCTTCGCTACCGACAGCGACACCAATTACGCACTGGATCTCTATGACCTGAAAGGGGCGCTGGTACAACGCATTTCTGCCGGGCTGACAGAGGCTGGAAAGCATTATGAATATGAGTTAAGCGCTGATGGCCTGTCTAAGGGTATGTACCTGGTTCGCTTGAATACCGGAGAAAAGGTGCAGACTGTGAAGCTGGTCGTGGAAAGGTAAAACATACCCACCCGGCTATTCAGGTTTTGGATAGTCGGGTAACAATTCTCCTGCTTGAGTGGCTATTGCGCATAACCTGGCTACGACCAATTTGTGATAGCCCTCCCGATGCTCTTCCAAAAGCA
The DNA here is from genome assembly GCF_042686245.1 of Pontibacter toksunensis. Classification (NCBI taxonomy): domain Bacteria; kingdom Pseudomonadati; phylum Bacteroidota; class Cytophagia; order Cytophagales; family Hymenobacteraceae; genus Pontibacter; species Pontibacter toksunensis. The sequence continues at coordinate 49,601 of NZ_JBHUOX010000023.1, forward strand.
TCATCTGATGTAACACATTAACCAACCATCTTCCTTTCTTCATTTTTATGGTATTTCACGTTATACGTTCCTGTCATTCACACTTATCCAGGAAGGGAACTTCCTTTTTAAGTAAATTACAATTAGCTACGATTTCAAAGCGGAAAGCTTTGCTGCTCTACCTCTTATTGTATATCGCCAGCAGCCTACTAATTACATCCTGGGCACAGGCTCCGGCTATTCAGTGGCAAAAGGCCCTTGGAGGCACTGCTGAGGATGTTCCACAAAGCATTTACGGAACAGCAGACGGGGGATTTATTGTTGGAGGGGCAACGGGCTCCAATGACGGAGATGTATCAGGCAACCACGGTGGAGGTGACTTGTGGATAGCCAAACTTTATAGTACAGGCGCTATACAATGGAAAAAGACACTTGGTGGTGCCGGTCAGGAAAAGGGAGCTTTGATACAGCCGACATCAGACGGGGGCTACATCGTTGGTGGCACTACAGCATCATCAAAAGGAGACGTCGTAGGATATAAAGGAGGAGGCGATATATGGGTTGTGAAACTGTCGGGTTCAGGGGCTATCCAATGGCAGAAATGCTTGGGCGGCCGGTCATCTGATGAGATTGTGGCACTGCAGGAAGTAATCATAAACAATGCTTCCCAGGGGTTCATTGTAGGGGGCAACACCTCCTCTACAAATGGGGATGTGTCCGGCCATCATGGAGGCATAGATGCCTGGGTTGTCAGGCTGTCACAAACAGGCGCCATACAATGGCAGCGTGCCCTGGGCAGCAGTGGCGAAGAAACACTCAATGAGCTAGGGCTCACACCAGATGGCGGGTTTATTGTTGGCAGCCGGACCAGTACGAATGGAGGAGATGTTTCAGGAGTGCACGGAAGTGTGGACCTATGGATTGTGAAACTGAACAATTCAGGAGGCGTAGTATGGAAGCGTACCCTGGGAGGCTCCGGGTTAGAGAACTTTGCAGCGGTGAAACCAACGAATGACGGAGGCTGCATAGTAGGAACAAATACTGATTCAAATGATGGAGATGTAAGGGATTTTTCCACTGCTTCCTGCATATGGATTGTAAAACTTACTTCAGCAGGGGCTATAAGCTGGCAAAAGAAGTACTTCGAAAATGGGAGCTCAAGTTATAAAAGTGTCAGACAATCGAGAGACGGCAGCTATATAGTGAGCGGCATGGGCCAGGACAACAGTACCATAACCTCAGGCGGTATACTCGTGTCGAAACTCAACGCTGACGGCACAGAGGCCTGGCGAAAAGAATTCGGCATCGGCAGTGAGGGAGCCTACTACAATAATGAGCCCTACACTATGCAGCAAACGGCTGATGCAGGGTATGTGCTGGCAGGAGCAAACAGCAAAAAGACATCATCCGATATTGGTCACTGGATGCTCAAGCTGGATGCTGACGGGAACAAAAAATGGGACAGAGTATACGGCGGCAGTGGCGAAGACTGGTACTGGGCTGGTTGCTGCGGAGCCACTACTTTAGGCGGATATATTTACTTCTCTTCCCTCCTGCCCTATATGAAACTGCAGTCCAGCGACGGCGGTTATTATTTTGCTGTGGCTACCAAGTCGAGAGACGGGGATGTCACCGGACTTCATTACAGTCCGAGAATGGGATTGCGTGCTGATATGTGGGTAGTGAAACTACACCCCGATGGCATGACTGCGTCCGGGTCCATGGCAGCAGTTACTGAAGAGGAAGTAACTAATATTTCTAAGGAAGTCAGTGCCTACCCTAACCCGTTCTCTGCTCAAACAACCATTCGGTTTACGGCTACAGAAAACGGCAAAGCCACTGTTGAGTTATACAATATAATCGGCGCAAAAATAGGAACGCTGTTCAACAGTGATGTTAAAGCAGGCGAGGAGTATAAGGTTCGAATAAGTGATATGAAACTGGCAAAGGGGACTTACTTATACTTTATACAAAACAACCAGAGCCGCATGAGTGGCCGGCTGATCAAAAACCAGTAAGCGACATATAACTGACAATAAAAAACTTCAGAGAAGGAAGTCCAATTGAGTTGATGAGCATTCTTTTGTAGTCATTCAAGGTCGATCCAAAACCGATTTAAGTAAGAGAGGCATTCATTAACGTTACGTATTGATTAGCTTTGGCCTACAACCAATACCAACTGATTTCTTATTCAGCCTTTCTGCTATACATGAAAGCCCTCCGTTCTTCCCTGAAGTTTTTTGTTGTTCAGAAGTTAAACTTATCAAATAAGACAGCTATCCATTATATTCTTTCGGGGAGGGTGCTGGTGAATGGAAAAAAAGGGACAATAACCCAGGTACTGCTTCCGGAAGATGAGGTTCAGGTGGATGAACTGGTTATAAATGAGCCGAAAAAAAAAGTATACCTGGCTTACCACAAACCACCCGGTATAGAATCCACGATGAATGGTGAAATAGAAAGTAACCTTCTGGAAGCGCTGAATTTCAATCAAACTGTGTTCCCTGTCGGAAGGCTGGACAAAGCCTCAGAGGGACTTATGCTGCTCACAAATGATGGCGAAACTTTGTACAAAATTCTTCACGCAGAGAGGCACCAGGAAAAGGAGTACGTGGTAACCGTGGATCACCCCCTAACACAGCAGGCAATAGACAATCTTGCAGCTGGTGTAATGATTATGGGACAAAAAACCCGTACCGCTGCCGTCAGGTGGGTGGATGACACAACCTTTAACATTATCCTGACACAGGGACTCAACCGGCAGATCAGGAGAATGTGCTACAAACTAGGCTATCAGGTAAAGAAACTCGTACGAATCCGAATTGTGAACATCGAACTCGGAAATCTTTCTCCCGGGGAATGGCGCTACCTGAGCCCGTCAGAAATCAATGACTTGATTGAAAGAGTTTCTGATTGCCCCGGCTGAATTCATACATGCCTCTTAATTGAAACCGTTACTGTAATCTTCCTCGTCAAACATTCCTTATACCAAAACCAATTGAATCGTACGCATACATGCTGCTGTTCCGGAAACGTAGCAGGAAAAGCCTCATATCCTTTGGGTGAAGAACGTAATTGCAAAGCAACCATTAGAAATTGAAACCCACTGAAATATAAGGCAATGTGCTTTCTTTAGAAAAACCGAGAAGCCCCTGTATCAGAATCGATTTGCCGGGTATCAAATAAAAACCGCCCCCATACCCATTATGCCACTCGTTTGATGATTCACCTTCAGCCCATACCCTGCCCACATCGTTAAACCCGATTAACCCAACTGAACCAGGAAACAAATAGGAGTTAAAGTCAAAAAGCTTCAGGCGGAGATCGAGGTTATGATAGGCCATACTTTCACCTGCAAATCTGAAATTACGGTATCCGCGCAGGTTCCTGTTGCCTCCCAGGTACAGCTGCTGAAAAAAAGCTGGTGCGCCAACAGTCGTTCCAGCCCCAATACGGTTGATAATGGTAAAATTCGAGCTGCTTCCAGGGCTAATGTACAAGATGAAATCAGAAGCAATTTGACTGTATGCGTCTTCCTGGCCGTTCAGTTGTTGTGATACAGTAACATCCGTGTTCCAGAATACACCTTTAGTTGTGAACCAGGTGTCATCGCGGGTATCCAGTTCGAGTTCGCCAACAAGTCCGGCATATATCTTAGTGGAGAATATCTCCTCACCCGGGTTTTGTTCATCATAAGAAATAATAAACCTGCCGCTGTTGTCTGAAGGGTTATTACTGTAAAACTGCCCTGCAATGCCTGCATTTGCTTTCCAGTTTTCTCCTAAAGTACGATGCAGTTTAACCTGCGCATTAATGAAGTCGTAGCGGGTGCGGTAATAGCGCATAGGCTGGTTACCTTCATCAACAAACTGGGTTTCATTCCCTATCCCAAAAAAGTTACTTGTGTTGTTGGGAGCCCGTGCATCCAGTTTTATACTTAAATCATCGTTGCCCAGAAACTCTGAGAAGATGCCTTCATAGCGGGCAAAAAAAGCGTTAGTTGCCAAAGCATGCCCTACCAGAAGTCGGTGCCTGGCAGCAAAAGGCTCTTTCCGGAAGCCATGTTTAATATACAGAAAGCCTGCCCCCAGTAATACGCCGTCATCTAAATTATATCCTGCCGTTACCAAAGGCATGAGAACATTATACTTGAAGGCTTTGTGATTATAGTCATTCACAAGGCTGTCCCTGGAAGTTTTGAGCTTGACAAGCGACTTCCTGGGAAAAGAATTGTCTTTATCAGCCCGATCATAGATGTATAGCTTTTTATTGTTATTGAATTCGTTAGGTACGCTAAACAAATCAGCTTCTCCTCCGCCTATCATTCTTACTTTTATTGGAGAAGTATGGCTACCAATGACAGAAAAAACATCTTTGTCATCTCTGCCATACAACCTGAGCTCTTTTGTAACTTCGGGGTTGAATGTGCGCTGGTAGAGTACCCTGCCCCGGGTACTTTCTTTGTTCAGTTTGTGTAGACTTACCTTAACCCGTCCGTTTTCTTCATACTGCACCTCAAACAGTTCCCGCTTATCTGTCCCGGGAATGTCTACTTCTTCTGCCAGGAAGTGGTAGTACTTTAAGGCTTGCTGCTCCAGGTTGTCCCGACGCGAGACAATTTTTCTATAGATATCTTCCCCCGAAAGCGCATAAATCTTATCCGGCATACGCTGCACCGCCTGCCGGATAAGATCATCTGTGAGTGTTTGCTGCACAAATGCTATCTCTTCCCGCCAATCATTTTCTCCTAAATTCAGGAGAAACCTGCGGTCGAAATAGCGGGCGTTGAAGTTGAAGCCCCTTATATCCCTGATATTTTCATCAAAGCCCTGGAACTTGGGCATGATCCATTTGCGTGATCCGATTTTAGGTATGATGCCTTCGTTTGTGAAAAAAATCTGATCCCGGTCGCGGGGAATTGGCAAGTAGTAATCCCCAATCTTATCTTTAGTTTCAACCCACCTCCACTGGTCTTCGTGGCGGTCCCAGTCTCCCAGAATCATATCGAGCAACCGTGCCCGCAGTACCAGCCGTTGGTTCACACGGTTATCGCTATCTTCCTCCAGTTTCTCCAGTACCGTCTCCGTGTTGTCTGAATCTTTCACATCCAGCAGTTCACGCTCTTCAAAAAGATAAACCTGGTTGGCAAACTCGCTACGGTATTCTCCCAGCGCAGGATCGTCTGGCAGGAACACCACCTCCGGGTTTGCATGCGGCACACCCAGCGCCTCAGCCAAAGGCGGAACAACTAAGGCGCCAAAAGGGTGAGAAGCAGATATCTGATCCTGTACAATGGCTTTGGCTACTGTTTCCCGCAGGCTCTCAGGCAAAGCCAGACCAGGGTCCTTCTGAACTGTTCTCAGTACCCACTCCTTGCCTGCAGCATCCTTTAAACGAAGCGACTTGGTCTGCTGCCCTCCCCCTTTCTGTGTAATGGTCATGCCTCCTTTTTCCTGGCTCAGCCATAACACTCTCATGCTGACAGGAGTTGCCCAAAGGTTGCGGTAGTTATTGCCCAGGAGGAGCATATGCGCTTTGTTTACCTTCTCATAATCAGGAGCAATTGCCAGGGTAATGCTATCAGGCACAGGCGCTGTCTGCGCATAGCTGCCTGCACTGTTTAAAATAATCAGGCTGAAGCAAAAGAATATGAATTTCATAGTACCCTCTCGTTAATCAAATAATATTATCATTAATTCTGTAAAAAGTAAAACTTTATAAGAAATATATTAAGTGCACATTAAAACTGAATCTCAGTTAACGAAGAATGGTGTAGGCGTGGCCAGGGAACATGCAGGTGAAAGAAAAATATAGTTGGAATGATACCAAACCTCATGAACCAGGTTCCATAGTATTGAGTAGTATAAAAGCCTGTCTAAGCTGCCGTGATGAGATTTCATCTAATGGCATCAAACCCACTGTTTCATTGTGTCAGTCTTGGCTCTCCAGGCTGAGAGGCCTCGTCTTGGGGGTAGGCGCTCCACCCAAAGACTGGAAACACTTTCACTTCGTGCCAAAGAAAAGAAGAGACTCGGATTTATGGAAGAAGCTTCATGCGAATTAGATTAGTGTTCAACTTGACTGACCAAGTGATGCATAGAGTGCACAATTGCAGCTAAATACTCCAACATGCCAAAAGTTTACTCCTTTATTTAAAGCTTAGATATGGCCTGCACAAACTGTCCATCGAAGCTCTGATCAATTGCAAAATATTGGTTTGGCGTAAGGCACGTGAACAGTTGGAAGTCTTTAATAAAATGGGCCTGGTCATGAAAACCAAACTTGTAGGTGACGTCGAGCCAGGATGCACCCGGAGAAGAGATTAAATAATTAATAATAGCACGGAAGCGAACAATACGAGCATACTGCTTCGGCGACAGGCCTACCTGCTCAGTAAACTTGCGGTTCAGTGTCCGAACGCTTACGCGCTCCTGTGTTGCCAGTTCTCTTACCTTAACCTGTCCTTGCGTCAGGATGATGCTATGCACCGCCACATCTACCTCATTCAGTCGAAGGGATTGATCCCGGAATAATCGCCGCAGATACTTATCCAGCACAGACAGTTGCCCCATCTGACTTTTTTCAGCATTGAGCTGCTCAGGCAAAAATTTACATGCCGGAAGCAAGTCATCCAGGCGGAGGAAGGAATCGTTGAACACAGCGCCCGACTCACCCATAACCTGTTGTAGTGCAGCCGGCTTTAGCACAACCATGTAGGCCTGGCAGGTGTTTAACTTTATCCACCACGTTTGAGTTGCCTGCCCGCAAAGGTACACGCCCTTCTTGAGTGGGCTGGACTTCTTGAGTTGGAAGTATTGTATATGCTCCTCGTTATCTTCATTCATGATTATCATCAAAGCCGGTACCCCGCGTGGTATAGTGGGTAAGAGTTGGCTATCCTTAAAATTACTATGGCCATACAGGTAGCCGCTCACAAAGGGAGATAAGTCTGAAGGTGCGGGGAAGGCTTGTAGAATCATGGCAAATTCATTTTAAAAATTAATCTCTATAGCATGTGATGCTTATTCTATCAGTTAGTGAAGAGCATTGCAGTGTTAAACAAACTGTTTTACTGGTAACAAACAGATTAAAATGGCCGATTTTTACAATGCAGCAGCACATACTATTAATTACCTTCAGCATAAACTAATTGAAAGGCGGATAATTCAGGTATACTAACACCTGAAATCCTCCTGCTATAACAGTTTTAGCATGTTTCTAAGAAAGGCTGAATCAGAGGGTGCATAAACTGGCTTCCGCCTGGGCTGAAACTAATGATGAGCTTCAGGTATTTTCAGGGACAAGTTATTTAGAGACAGTCTTTTAATACAATGTACTAAAAAACTCGGCCTGTATCTAGCTAGTGACAGAAATTTAAGTTCTAAAAATTAGAATTGCAGGCTGCAGGAGCAAGATAGTTTAAAAACTGGAGGAGAAAGTAGAAATGCCGATAGCAATACAGCAAATAAAGGAATCTAGCCTTGTTCTGATGGAAGGGCGGATTGAAGCTTCTGATTGTTTACTTTTAGAAGATGTTCTGCAAGCAGCTTCATTTTCAAATACTAAATGTATTTGGGTTGACTGCGAGCATATTGTTTCTGTATCTACTGCTGCGCTGCGTGCAATGCTCTCCCTCTCACGCAAGGCAAAGTCAGAAGGTGTCCACCTGTTGTTCTATGAGATGGCTCCATCTGTAAAAAAGGCATTGAAAGAATCAGGGCCGGATGCTGGTTTACACATTGTAGCCTCCATTGCTGATGCGTCTCATTATTGTGAGGGAAAAACCATCCCGGAGTTTATTCCACCCCTTTCAGCAAGAAAAGATAAATTTTAACCCATATCACCATCATAAAATCTATCCTATAGGAGCTAGGTTTCTCTTGCTTTGCTGCTACCTGAGTTCTTCCTGCCTAAAGTCTAAGGTTGAAGCCATCGTTCTGCCTAGTGTGTACTCACAAGCAGTTGTTTCTGCCACGTTATCCTGCTGAAGCAGCACTTGTTGCTCCCTTCAAGTAAAGAGGGGAAGAACGCTACGCCAAACGGAATAAGCCGCTCAAACAAAGCCTGTGGGACAGGAACTATCTTCCTGCATTGTGGCACCATCTCCAGCAGTTGCCTTAGTGTATGAAAGTTTTATCAAGGCTTGATTTATTTAAATATCTAGTTGGTATTGCTGTAAGAGAAAGAAAAGACTAACTTAAACTAAAGCTGTAAGGCTGAATATCTGAGTTACCAGCTTTTATATGTCTCCAGCCGGAGCGAGGTATCAATTGTTGATATCCAATGAACACAAATCAGGACGTATGATAAAAGGTTTAATTGTTTTTCTGGCCTTCTTCCTTTGCTTCACAACGGCACAGGCGCAAAACTACGAGGAATCAAAAGTGCCTGCTTATACTTTGCCGGAGGTGCTTAAGATGGAAGATGGAACTGCTGTCAGAAATAAAGCCTCTTGGGAGAATAAGAGAAGGCCGGAGATTCTGAGGCTATTCGAAGACAACGTGTATGGTCAAATGCCAAAGAAACACGATTCCTTAAGCTTTACAGTAACGAACGAGGTGCCGAATGCAATGGATGGAATGGCACGCTTAAAAGAGGTAACCATTACTGCCTGGAAAGACAAAAAATCAGCCGACATCCATCTTACACTTTTCATACCAACCAAACCCAAAAAACCAGTACCTGCTTTTCTGCTGATTAACAATCGTGACCAAAATAACACGGATCCGACTAGAGCTACTAAAAGCGACTTCTGGCCGGCAGAAATGGTGGTTGACAGTGGCTATGCTGTTGCTGCTTTTCATGTGAGTGATGCGGCACCTGATACAAAAGATAGCTACCAGAACGGCATCCTGCGGCTTTATCCCGAACAACTGAAAGCTGACAACGGAATGAAAGCGATTGGTGCTTGGGCATGGGCAGCCAGCAGGGTGATGGATTATTTTGAAGCAGACAAGGACATAGATGCGCGTAAGGTGGCTCTGGTAGGACATTCACGCGGTGGCAAGGCAGCTTCGTGGGCAGGCGCCCAGGACCAACGCTTTGCTATCGTGATTTCAAATAACTCCGGTAACACTGGAGCAGCACTGTCCAGGAGAAGGTTTGGTGAGACAGTTAAAAAGATCAATGATACGTTTCCGCATTGGTTTAACGACAACTATAAAAAGTATAATGACAATGAAGCTGCCCTGCCCGTGGATCAGCACATGCTTTTATCGCTGATAGCGCCTAGGCCGGTATATGTGACCAGTGCCTCGGAAGATCTGTGGGCCGACCCTAGGGGTTCTTACATTTCCCTGCTACAGGCGCAAAAGGCATATAACCTATACAAAAAGCCTTCCGCGCTTTCCCCTGAGCCACCCGCCATCAACAGCCCCATCATCAACTCTTACTTAGGGTATCACAACAGGGAAGGAAAACACAACCTCACAGCCTATGACTGGCAGAACTTTATACAGTTCGCTGATTATCATTTTACTAAACAGAAATAACTATCCTATCGGGACTCGCCTTGTTTTCCGCGGGAAACTGTAAAAGGTAACGTTCACCCAAAGTCTACTTCTCGCTTCTCTGCTTCTGGCCTGGATGATAGGTGGCTTTGGCTCGTTTCTCCACATCCTCGAGGTAATAGGCAACGTCCTTGAACTTCACGTCCGCATAACGCTGCGCCTGATCATCGAAATGGGGCGAGTCAGGATTGCCGCTTTGCCCGCCGGCAAGAAGGCTTTTTGCCTTTACTTTGTCACCGAATTCCACAACGGCTACAAAACTGTTTCCGGAGGTGCCATACAAACACTTCGTGTCATAAGTGTTTGCACCGTAGGAAGCCAGCGCTCCCCAGTTTCCGGAAGCCATACCTATCGGCAAGCTAGGAAGTGAATCATTGAATGCCTGCTGGATATCGCCGTTTATGCGCTGGTAACGGTTTATTTCTCCCCAAGGGGTGTTCCACTGGCCAAAGTTCTTTTCAAGCTGTTCGATGGTTTGCTGGAAAAGCGCCAGGCGCTCTTTCTCAGGCGAAGCTTTGGCATAATAGTCAAAGCGCTCCATGAGGTTGATTCCTTTCGGGGCGCTGCCGTTTTTTGATGTATTTAGCGCATAGAAATGAGCCAGCGACATGGCCACTGATTCTTTAGACACAGCATAATCCCAGCTCCGCATTACCTTCATCGCCTCCTTCAGCTTCGGGTCCTGCGGGTTTTCGCTCTCATAAGCCTGAATAAGTCCCGGAATCAGCACCTCAAAACCCGGGAGGTAGGGATCATACGCCAATTTTATCAGCTTGTCTAAGGTCAGGTTATCAGCCTTTTTCAGCAGACGAATAGCGTGCACCCCACGGAAATTCTCCGGAGACTGTGACATATACACTGGGTAATCCTCCTGCTTTGGACTATATACTCCGGCACTGGTAAAAGGCGTGGAATTACAGTTCTGAACCCAGCCATTTGGTGGGTTTTCAACAATGATGGTCTCATGTAACGCATGCAAGCCCTGCCAGTCTGTTTTAGGATTGCTTCCGTCAACAGGTTTTGTGTAATCGAAGGTGGTATCGCGTATCGGAAAAAAGTTACCATGGTAGTAGGCAATATTGCCCTCCGCATCGGCATATACTGTACCGTTGGAGGAGTTCGTGCGCATCTGCATCATCTGGTTAAACTCTTCCAGGTTGCTCTTTTTCGTGCGGGTGTATGACTGGATCAAAGCTTCGACAGGTTTCCACATCAGGGCTGTAGCTACCCATTTGTCCCCGTTTTTGTGTGTAATAGGGCCGTGATGCGTCCTGTAGGTGGTGAAGGTTTTCTGCTTTACTGCCCCACCTTCTTTGTAGGACATGGTTACCTCAGAAGTTGCTACCGGCCGCTTTTTGTCACCATACTTGTAGTATAATTTCCCATTTTCCTTCACTATCGTTTCTTCAAACTCATCTATCACATCAGCATAAGCGGACGTATGCATCCAGCCGGTCTTGTCGTTAAAGCCCTGGTAAATAAAAAACTGTCCCCAGGTAACGGCACCGTATGCGTTCAGTCCTTCCTCGCTCACAGCGTGCACTTCTCCACGAAAGAAGAAAGAAGTATGGGGATTTATCAGCAGCATGGCATTTCCGGATGCAGTATGCTCCCCGGATATAGCAAATCCGTTTGAGCCTTTTGGTTCTTCGAGCAGCGCAGGCTTAACCAAGCCGCTACCGTAGCTATTGAGTCCTAGGGATTTGTTGTCTTCGTAAAAAGCCTTTATACTTTTTGTTGAGACACTTTCAATATCACCACCAATAGAGCCTTCACTGAAGTACATCGGCATCCATGGTTCAAAGTGCGTCAGGAGCTTTGGCTTTACCTCAGGGTGGGTATGGAGGTAATAGTTGATACCATCTGCAAAGGCACGGCAAAGCGCTTTCAGCCATTCAGGGCTGCTTTCATAGTTGGCGATGGCTTCTTCCTTTGTCATAAACAACCTTGCCCGAAGGTCGCTGTACAGCATTTCCTCCCCTTCCACCTCTGCCAGCCGGCCGGTTGCCCATAAATAATTCCGTTCTACTCTGTTAAAATCATCCTCACACTGAGCGTACAGGAGCCCGAAAACCGCATCAGCATCTGTTTTCCCATAGACGTGTGGCACGCCAAAATCATCACGGATAATGGTTACGCGGGCGGCCTGTTCCTCCCATTTCTCCACCTCTTTAGCAGTAGAAATTTTCTCGCTTGTAGCACAGGAGAAAAGGAAGGAGACAAAAAGAAATATAGAGGCAGTATGCTTATAGTAGTTCATGGAGTAGCTCTAAAGGAAAACCAATTTAGACAGATTTTTTTGAAATTATACATAATCAAAATTGAGGGCCGAATTGATGTATAGCTCAGGCTTAGCGTAAAGCTGTGCTAAAGGGGGCCAAAGTATGTTACCAGCCAATATTAATTTATCTTGTGTTTTCAAATTAATATAGCTGCATAAATTTACCTGTATGAAACGCTTTCTTACACTACTCTTCTATACAGCCTTTACAGTATGTGCTACAGCGCAACAGACTCAAAAACCTGTTTTGCATGGCAAGCACTGGATGGCCATCACCGGTAAACCATTAGCTGCCACAGCAGGGGCCATGACCTTTCAAAAAGGCGGAAATGCTGTTGATGCAGCCTGTGCCATGCTGGCTGCTACCTGCACCATGTGGGACGTGCTGAGTTGGGGAGGTGAAACACAGGCCCTGATCTATAACCCTAAAACAAAAAAAGTAATTGCTATCAATGCCATGGGCGTTGCGCCAACAGGTGCTACAGCCGAGTTCTTTAAGAGCAAAGGGTATAACTTTCCGCCACAGTATGGCCCGCTGGCCGCCACTACACCGGGTACACCTGGTGGCATTATGTATATGCTGGCGAACTATGGCACCCTCAGTTTAGAGCAAGTATTGGGCCCCGCTATGGAAATGGCAGCCGGGTACCCCATTGAAGCGCAAACAGCCAACAGCATTGAAAAGAACAAAGACCTTATCAAGCAATGGCCTTACAGCAAAAAGGTTTTCCTGACGCATCCCGGGGAAGAAAGAGAAGCACCTGAAGCAGGTGAAATCTTTGTGCAGAAAGACCTGTTGCAGACACTCACAAAAATGGTGGAAGCAGAGAGAGCCGCTCTTAAAAAAGGCAAGAGCCGCAAAGATGCCATCATGGCTGCCTATGATCGCTTTTACACCGGTGATATTGCCAAGGAGTTTGTGCGTGGCTCCAAAGAGCAGGGAGGACTGATCACGATGCAGGACATGGCCAAATGGAAGCCCATTGAAGAGGAGCCCCTGAAGGTCAATTATAAAGGGGTTGATGTTTACAAGTTGCAGCAGTGGACGCAGGGGCCTGTCATGCTGCAGGCTCTGAACTTGCTGGAAAATTTTGATCTGAAGAGCATGGGCCACAACAGCACCAGGTATATCCATACGCTGTACCAGGCCATGAACCTCTCCTTCGCCGACCGGGATTTCTATTATGGCGACTCCTATTTTCCTCCGCAGGAACCGATGAAGGGCTTGCTGAGTAAAGACTATGCTAAACAGAGGGCTTCCCTGATAAAGTATGACAAGAACAATCCGGGTATCGGGCCTGGTGATCCGTACCCGTTTGAGGGAAAAAAGAACCCTTATCTAAAACTCCTGAAAGAGAGAGGGTACGAATTGGATACCACCAAACGCAACTTCGCTCCGACGCATGATAGCCGGAATGGCTCCTCTATGACAGACTACCAGGACATGTTATGGAGAGGCACCACAACGATTGAAGCTGCAGATAAAGAGGGTTGGATATTGTCCATTACTCCGAGCGGTGGCTGGGTACCTGCCACCATCGCCGGTAATACCGGTGTGGGCATGAGCCAGCGCTTGCAAAGCTTTGTTTTAGACCCTGTACTGAATCCGTTTAACGTGGTGGAGCCTGGCAAAAGACCCCGAGTAACGCTAACGCCATCCTTGGCTTTAAAAGATGGCAAACCCTTCCTGTCCTTTGCCGTGCAGGGAGGTGATACCCAGGACCAGAACCTGCTGCAGTTTTTTCTGAACGTAGTGGAATTCGGCATGGATGTACAGCAGGCCGCCGAAGCTGCTAACTTCAACACCAACCAGCTCTGGCTCTCTTTAGGCGGCACAAATACAGATGATCGCAAGCCTAAGCCAGGACACATATTATTGAATGAGAACACACCGGAAGCAGTACGCAATGAGCTGAAAGAGATGGGCTACACGTTGAGCTTTGACGAGCGTACCAGTGGTCCCATCAACGCTATCTACTTTGACTGGAAGCACGGAAGCCTGTGGGGTGGCTCCAGCAACTATGGTGAGGACTATGGCATAGGCTGGTGATACCTTCCTAATTAGTATAGAGCGGCAATTTTGGCTTTAATAATTCGAATTGCGTCATTGTACTCTCACGGTAGGAGGCACATTTGTAGGCGTACTAGGAATGAGTGCAGTTTAGTTTATACCAGTTGCTTTACAAAACAAAAAGAGCTTCTCTGTATGAGAAGCTCTTTTTGTTTTGTAAAGCTAAAAAGAATTATTCAAGTGTTACAGCTCCCAAATCTTTGATCTGATTCTGCGTTACGCTTACGTTTTCTACAGTCTTGTTGTGTGCGTCTCCTTCTGTATAAAACTTAACTGTATAAATACCTGCCGGCACACCTTTCACAAGGAAATCTCCGTTCTCGTTGGCAAAACCACCAATTGTATCGTTAGCAGCAGAAATGACATAAATTCCCGGCTTGTACTCAGCTGGTGTAACCGTTCCTTTTATGCCTCCCGCAACCGCATGGGTAATGGTGCGTACCACCGGCTTCAGGTTGTACTGACCGTTGCCTCTGGCTACTACTGATTTGGCTGCGTCAAAATCCAGCAGCAGGACATACGTTACATCGCTCTCCAGTTCTGCATTTATCTCCAGCTTCACCCCGGACTGCTGCCCGCTAGGCGTTACTAGCGGTGTAACGGTACCATCCTTTAGCTTCAGAGAGTTGTTCTGGCCAAGGATAAGTCTTATCTGGGAGATCTTTCCGGCTGGCAGCGTAGAGTTGGCCAATAGCGTGTCCTTGCCGTTTGCGAAGTCAAGCAGGTTGTAAATACCAGGGTTTATTTCATCCAGTGTTATCCAGCCGGACTCGTCCCCATCAACCTCTTTATGAACCTGCACTGACTGCACATCTACGTTCACTTCCTCATAATCGCCTGGTGCATCTGTCATTCTAACCTCCATTTTAGCAGTACCAGTACTGTCATTGTCACTGTCGCAGGCGCTGAACCATACTAGGCAGCTTAGCATAAGGGGGATAAGGTGTTTTCTTCTCATGATATTTAAGTGTTTAAGTTATATGACAAATATCATACATGAAGATGAAGACAAGATGAAGAAACAATATATTTTAATATTTTGATTTATAAAGTCTCAGGAGGGGCAGTAATTAGAAGACTGGAGAGGAATTAGTAGGGGTTACCGTGAAAGCAATTGAGGTAAATCTTACTTATTTCGTTTCTCCAGAGAATTGCTTTGAAGAATACAATCTCTGATAAAAAATAAAATCAAGCGTTTTTAAACAAAAAGGAGAAACAAGTGCCCTTGCCAGGTTGAGATGTTACAGACAGCAGGATGTTGTGAAACTTTGCAACTGTCTCTACAATGGGCAATCCTAAACCATAGCTCTCTCCGTCCGGTACCTGCAGGCGTTTAAAGCGGTTGAAAATGTTGGGTAGCTGTTCTTCCGGCATTCCCACGCCCGTATCTGTTACGCTTAGAGTATAGCCCCTATCCGTGTTCTGTCCCAGTATAGTTACGGCCCCACCCGGCCTGTTATACTTGATGGCATTGTTCACAACGTTGAAAACCATAGTAAAGAGCAGGGAGTAGTTGGCTTTCCAAGTCATGTCTTCCGTAATGTTCAGGTCCAGGGTCAAACGTTTTGCCACTACTCGCTCTTCAATCTCTTCCGCAACATCCTTCGCTAATGTTTTCATGCTCACCTCCTCATTTTTGAGGTACTGCTCATTCTCGATGCGTGAAATAAGGAGCAAAGCTTGTATAATGCTCTTGAGGCGATAAAGCGTTTTTTGACTCTCCACCAGTTTTACCAGCATTTCCTCAGGCATGGCCGGATCAGTAAGCAGGTTCTCTAGCTTGGTCTGTAAAATAGATACAGGCGTCAGAAGCTCATGCGACACATTCCCGATAAACTCTTTTTCTTTCAGAAACGCCTCCTTTATCTGCACCATCATGCTGTTGATAGTCTCGTTGAGGTATACAAAGTCGGTGGTAGTAGTGCCGAGTTTTCCTGGTTTGAAGGAATCCGGGTGTCCGATGCGCTGCAGGCGCCGGATAATGAGGGTGAGCGGACGCAGAAGAATCTTCACAAAAGCCAGCTCAATAAAGACAGTGAGGAGCACAATAGCCAGAAGAAAATAAAAGGCATACTGTTGCATTGTTTCGCTGGTCTCGCGTATGGTGGAAAGGCTTCGTCCAATCTCCAGCAGGTAAGTGCCTCCTTCTACCTCAAAGGCAAGACTCAGCACACGGTATTCCAGTACCTCGTTTTCAACTTTTCGGTAGCTGTTTTCTATCCTGTTATCTATCTGTGTGGCAGCAATGGGTTCTAAGGAAATAAACTCTTCCTTCAGCAGATTGTAGCTGCCGTACATTTCATCAGATTCATTGCTGATAAACGATTCTATACCCCTTTCCTCGATAATATCAAAAACCTGCTCTTTCTTTTCAAGCAGGCGCTTATCGGTATTATGCAGGGTCACCCGGTGAATAAGAGGCGGCAGCAGGATGACCAGCAACAATAAGATAATTACTTTAGATACCGCACTCGAGAGGGTAAGCTTTAACTGTAGCCTCATGTTAGATGCTTAACCTGTAGCCTACACCCCGCACTGTTTCCAGCCAATCGCTCGGAACATAAGCAGCCAGCTTTTTACGCAGGTTCTTGACATGCACATCAACATAGTTGGAGTCATAGTCATCCTCCAGAATATTTCCCCAGATGTGCTCCGTTAGCTGCAGGCGGGTAAGAATCCTGTTCTTGTGCAGCAGCAGGTAGTGAAGCAAATCAAACTCCTTTTTGGTCAGCGGTATTTCAGATGAATCAAAGCTTACGCGCCTGGCACTGCTGTCAATCTCGATGCCATGCAGTTTCAGTACAGAAGACTTTACATTAAATTTGCGGCGCAGTATGGCCTGCATGCGTACCTGCAGTTCCAAAAGGGAAAACGGTTTCGGGAGATAGTCGTCTGCCCCCCGGCTTAAACCCTCAATGCGATCTTCCACGGCACCGCGGGCGGTCAGAATAATAATAGCTGGCTGGTGCTCCAGTTCTCTCGCCTCGTTTAGTAAATCCAACCCACTATAATCCGGTAAACCCAGGTCAAGCAGTATGAAATCATACCTGTTAACGGCAATTTTCTCAGAAGCCGCCCTGCCTGTGTGGGCCGTGTCACAGCGGTAGTGTTCTTTCGTTAAGAAGTGTTCCAGTTCTGACGCTAAGCTTTTCTCATCCTCTACAATCAGTATATGCATGGGTGCTCGTATAAGTAATAACTAAAAGGTGTAGCTTATGTTAAAAGAGTAGAAAGACTGGGCTTCTGACTCGTCGCCCTCTATCTTGTTAACCGGGATAGAGTACCTGTAAGCGGGCTCTAGCTCAAAGCTTCCAAGGTAAATAACCACAGGTAACTTTAAGTCATAGTTCAGAACATTAAACCTGCTTACAGTCTCCGTTGAGGTGGTGGTTGTGGTTCCACTTTTATTTGTTGCAGGGTCGAAGATGCCTCCAGATACATTGCCTTTGCCGGGCTCACTACTTCCACCACTACCATTCCTTGTAGTGGTATGTGTTTCATAAAAATGCTGTGTACCAGCTGTTATGGTAACCTTGGGATCAATGCCAATGACACGTTTCCCATTCCAGAGTGGGTTAAGCGGAATAAAACGGGAGTTTTCCAGTACTGTGAATACATCCTGGTTATTGCCAAATACATAGCTGGTAGTTAAACCGGTATAAAGTATTCCCCAATCCAAGGCACCCTTAACCGAAAGTACATTAGAGGTTGCAGCCTTCACCAACGGTGTATTTTCCCCAAATATAAAGCGGGAGTAGCTAATGTTCGTCTCCACTAAATCCCGAATCTTGAAGCTATAGCCCAAAGATATATCTGTTTCATCTACATAGCTCTCTGTATCGAACAGCTTATAGGATGTTACAGAAGCCCAAAGCCCCGTACGGTGCAGGTATGTAAAAGAAGCTGCGGCATAAGGGAAGCGCTGCGCCGTGTTCCGGCCAAAAAAAGATAAATTATTAGCTACTTCGGCACCAATTGTCCACCAGCCTATTTTTGCTTTTGCAGTATCTACCCCGGCAGTCGTGTCCACCAAGGCTGACGCCAATGGTTTGGCTGCAATCAGGGCAGGAGCTAAAAGCAGCCACCCAAACAACATAAGGTAGATTCTGAGTTGTTTCATATGCAAAAGCAGCAGCCTGTACCCTATGGCCAGACTGCTGAGTTATTTAAAGTGAGATATTATTTTAATTACGAAGCTTCACTTTGTTGTTCACTTTAACTGCACCACCTACCTGTACTGGGCGTGCAGAGGCTCCATTTGTATTTACTTTCGCAGGCTTGCCTGCTCCGTTTGCGGCCCCTCTTGCTGCTGCACCACCTTCTCTAGCGTTAACTGTACCTGCGGCACGGGCAGCACCTGCAGCACGTGAAGCACCTCCTCTGCGCACAGCTGGTTTCACTTTTGCAGCTTCCGCAGATTTTTCTCCTACCTCCACTTTAGCAGGTTTTTCTTTTTGATTTGTAGTAGCTACTTCTTTTACTTCCTGCCCTTTCTCCTGCCCCTGGGCTTGTGTGCCCTGCGCTACTGCTGCTACCGCGGCACCATGCGCCTCTGCTTTCCTTTCCTGGCCGTTTATTTCAACCTCCGTACGATCAGTTGCTCTATCACTCTCTTCTTTACTGGCTTTTGCCCTGGCAGCTGCCAAAGCCTCTGCCTGCTGAGCAACAGGGGCAGTTTCCTTGCCTTTCTGCTCCGCTCTTTTGCCGTCTGCTATATTGTTGGCTTCTGCCTTTTTTGCTGGTTCGGCACCTGCCTTACTACCCTTATCAACAGGTACTTCACTTCCGCCTTTTGCATCTGCAGCTGTGCTCTTCGCTACTCCTGCCACTGCCTGTCCGTAGTTTACTGCCTTTGATTTGTCTTTTGGCGTTGCAGGCACTTCTGTCTGCGCCTTTTCTTTAACCTTTACTGCAGTAGGGATAGTCTGAGCAAAAGCAACGTTCATTGATAATAATGCTACGGATAGAAAGGTTAATTTTTTCATTGTCCAAAAGTCTTGATGTGTTTATGTACCAAAGCTATATTGTCAAGATGAAGAGAAAATGAAGAAACACTATTCTTAAAACTTTTTTTGGAGAATAAATAAATGGAATTTACCTAAAGAAGAACCGAGGATAACAAAGAAGATCCTGAAGGCAACTATGCCTACACCTGTTACACTTCATTACTAATAAAATGTACTCCTGAAATGAACAAAATACTGGAAGATAAACAGCGTTGAGCAGAGGAGAATTGCACCACAGGCAGCTGTATAATATTGGTGCAAACAGAGTGGCAAAGATTATATCTGGCTGTCGTGCTCATATGCTATACCTGTTGACTTCGTTCGAATAGGTGAATGTATATATAATCATAAATTAATAAAAGCAAACAACTAGATTTTAGCTATTTAATATTAAATTTATGAGATATGTTATACATGACAGTGGTTAAGCATCATTCCTGCATACTTAGAAGTTAAACAACCTAAAAAGCGTATCAGAAATCACAAAAGGTATCTCCATCTACATACAGGCTTCGGTGCATGATATAGCACAATGACGTGCCGGATGCGCTGCTGGTGTAATTCGTGAAAATATGAAATGAAAGTTTTCTTCAGGAGAGAGCCTGTGGTGAAGGACTTCCGGCGGGCCTGGAGTGATCTTCCGGAAGCGGAACAAACTCCTGGTTATCTGAAGGAGGCAACAGTATTCTTCCCTCCTTCCAGTCTGCCTTGGCTTGCTCAATGCGCTCTTTTCTGGACGACACAAAATTCCACCAGATAAACCTTTCGCCCAGCGGTTCGCCTCCTAATAACATCAACGTGGCGATTTCTTTTCCAACAATCACAGGATCTACAACTTTGTTAAAAACCAGCATCTGCCCCGCACTAAAGGTTCTGCCAGAAACCTCAACACTTCCTTTGGCAATATAAATACCCCTCTCTGTATGGCCCATGGGAATCCCAAAACGTGCTCCCTTCTCAAGCAAAACGTGGAGGTAGAATAAGGGAGAGTGCGTATGCACATGGCTTTGCAATCCGAATGCTTCTCCCGCTATCAGCCTCATCCACACCCCGGTATCCGTAAAAATGGGTAACTCCTCTGGTTTGTAATTATCAAAAGATGGAGAAGCTTCCTCATCTTTTTCCGGAAGCGCCACCCAGGTCTGGATCATCTCCAGTTGTCCGCCTGCCAGTGCGGCAGGGTCTTCGAAACGTTCAGAATGAGCGATGCCACTGCCAGCCGTCATCCAGTTAACTTCCCCGGGACGTATCACCTGCTGCACACCCAGGCTATCGCGGTGCGTCACCTGCCCTCCAAATAAATAACTGACGGTGGACAAACCGATGTGTGGGTGGGGCAGCACATCCATAGAGGTAGTTTGCGAAGGCTGTATAGCTACAGGACCAGCATGATCCATAAAAATGAACGGACCCACCATTCTTCGCAGGCGGAAAGGAAGGATTCGGCGCACATCCATTCCGGGGCCAATGGACGCTTTACGGGCTTCTATGACAATATCCAGCATGTTTCTGTTTTTATGACTCCTATTCCTAAAACGTAGAAAACTATTATTTGGAGAACAATAGCTTTAAAGTAGTTATAAGGTATAAATGAAGATTTTAATTTGCTCCATCTAACGCCAACTTCTTAATATGTAGATATCCATCAGAGCAAGGTAAACGGTAAAAAAATGCACTGGTGCGGCAGCTTTTTTAAAGCAGCGATGCGGGAAATATTAGAAAATGATTGCCAAAAGTACAGAGGCATTTGTGTTTGTTCCGTTACACTTTATTGTTAAGTACGTTTTTATCAGAAGAAATACATACACTGCTTATGGAAATAGGAATTACCACCTTCGTTGAAAACACCCCTGATCCTACGACTGGAAAATTGCTTTCGCCCCATGAAAGAATGATGAACCTGATGGAAGAGATAGAACTGTCTGACCAGGTTGGGCTGGATGTCTTTTCGATTGGAGAACACCACCGGCCCGACTTTATCGTTTCTTCTCCCGCAGTAGTATTGGCAGCCGCGGCAGTTAAAACCAAACAGATCAGGCTTTCGAGCGGCGTAACGGTGTTAAGCTCTGATGATCCGGTCCGTGTTTGCCAGGATTTTGCCCATGTGGATTTGCTTTCAAAAGGCAGGGCGGAGATAATGGTTGGTCGCGGCTCTTTTATTGAATCTTTCCCGCTTTTCGGAAATGATCTGAAAGACTATAACTCACTTTTTGCCGAGAAACTGGAGTTGCTGATAGAGCTGAATAAAAGCGAAAAGGTAACATGGGAAGGTACCCACAGGCCTTCCATAGACAACCGGGGCGTTTACCCAAGACCATACCAGGAGGAACTGCCAATATGGGTGGCAGTAGGCGGTACACCCGAATCTGTTGTGCGGGCTGCAACGTATGGCTTACCTATGGCCCTGGCCATTATCGGTGGAATGCCGGAGCGTTTTGTTCCTTTCACAGACCTCTACAAAGAAGCCTATAAGAGCTCCGGGCATGATGCGGCAAAGTTTCAACTGGCCATCAACTCACACGGCTTTATTGCAGATGATTCTCAGAAAGCTGCGGATGAATATTATGGCCCTTACGCCTACGTAATGAGCAAGATTGGGCGCGAGCGGGGATGGTCTACCATGAACAGGGAGCATTATGATATGATGCGCGCAACAGAAGGTTCTTTGCTGGTAGGCAGTCCGCAGCAGGTAATTGATAAAATTTTATGGGAGTATGAGCTTTTTGGCAACACCCGATTCCTGTTGCACATCAGCGTTGGAACATTGCCGCATGCCAAGGTGATGCGATCCATCGAACTATTAGGTACCGTGGTAGCACCGGCAGTCAAGAAAGCTGTGAAAAAGCAGCAGTAAGATTTGTTAAAATTTTAGGCGATTTTACTTTCTGCAAAAAGCGAAGTACAAGAATGCTGCTTATTCAAAAGAAGAGTTACAGGCAATGTTCTAACCTAGCTTCCCTAAATATTTGTCATTCAACTTTTCCATCTTGTAAGGGCTCCTATTCTATCAGAAGCTAAATTCAGTTTGCAGTTATTTGTGAAGGAAGTATAACGAATTAAATTTTTGTGCTTCTACAAAAAAAGCCACTCCTTATAAGATGGAATGTCTTTTCTGTTTTGAATAAATAGCTTCTACTTTGTCAGGTAATACCTCACTTCGTCGATGATATTTCGTTTGTTTCGGTTGAAGATACTGACCCGATAGCGGCTACCCTCATGCGTAATCACCCACGCGCCCAACGGAACATCACGTAAAGCAGAGGCACAGGATTGTGGCGGCGGCTGGTGCCCCGGAGGCTTGCCCGGAAACCATACCTTACACTCCCCCGGAGGAGGCAGATGTCCTCTGGGAACATCTAGCGCGCTAAATGGATAGCTACGGCCGTTTTCCCGCTTGTAATCCCTGTCCCTGTCGTTATCTCTGTCTCTGTCCCTACTCTCCCATTCTCGATCCCGGTCCCTTTCACTATCTCTGTCCCTGTCTCTGTCTTCCCAGTCCCTGTCTCTATCTCTATCTCTATCTCTCTTGTCTCTATCCCTCTCTCTTCTTTCCCAATCCCTGTCTTTTTCGGAGCGTGGATAAGGATACCGATCTTCAGGATAGTCCCGGCCTGGGTAGCGTTTAGAAGAGCAGCTGGTGACAAGCAAGAGGACCAGCAGCGGAAGCAACAAGGTACGTGCGGAATGTTTCATTGTAAAAGTGTTTACGTGAAACTAACGGTAGTTAGCTTAAATGCAGCATCAAAAACCTGCCCAGTTAAGCTAAGTATTCTATTTTGGCGGGCAGAATGACAATTAAACCCAGCTAAACATAGATATTTGCTAGTTGTTTGACAAAAAAACAAGGGGGCATACAACAAAACAGCAGGTATACTCCATACAAAGTATAGCCGTGTGTCACTTGGATTACAGGTCCGGTACATCATAAGATAAAAGCTTCTAACAGCCTTACCTTTAGGACAACTACGCCACTAACATCAAGTGTGCAC
This sequence comes from Pontibacter toksunensis, assembly GCF_042686245.1. Taxonomy (NCBI): domain Bacteria; kingdom Pseudomonadati; phylum Bacteroidota; class Cytophagia; order Cytophagales; family Hymenobacteraceae; genus Pontibacter; species Pontibacter toksunensis. The sequence continues at coordinate 72,436 of NZ_JBHUOX010000023.1, forward strand.
GCCGCTATAAGCAACCGTTATTACATATAATACGAATCAATACTAAACACTTTAAATAGACCTTGACAAAGCCTTTACACATCCATTGCTTTCAGCATATCCCTTTCGAAACACCTGGCTACATTACCGACTGGGCCGAAGAAAGAAACCACACCATCACTTACACGAGATTTTATGAGGCTGATTATACTATTCCTGAGGTTGAGACTTTTGACTGGCTCCTAGTAATGGGTGGCGCGATGGCTTGCTACGAAGAGGACATCTTCCCGTTTCTGGCGGAGGAGAAAGAGTTTGTCCGGAAATGTATACAGGCAGGCAAAACAGTGATAGGCATTTGCCTGGGCGCACAGCTTTTGGCAGAATGTCTGGGCGCAAAAGTATATCCAAACTCACTCAAAGAAATTGGCTTTTTACCGGTGACTTTTACTACTGCCACTCCTACACATCCCCTGCTCCAAAACTTACCTCCTGTTTTGGACTTATTCCAGTGGCACGGCGACACGTTTGATTTACCGGAGGGAGCAACTTTGCTTGCCACTTCCAAAGCCTGTAAAAACCAGGCGTACATCAAAGGCAAGTGCCTGGGAATGCAGTTTCATTGGGAAGCAGATGAGAACATTATAAGGAGCATGCTGGAGGAAGACAGGCATGAACTGGTACAGGCTCCCTATATACATCCGGAAGAAAAAATACTTTCTGAACTTTCTAAAGTAGATTCTCTCAAACCTTACCTCTTTCAGTTTCTGGACAGCGTGACTAACCCTAATCAGGTATAGCTTCTTAAAATGGTCATGCTGTTTTCATCCATGCAGCTGCCCGAACTACTTTATCTGCATAATAGCGGCAATGGTTTCTATGCCCTCCCACAGGTACTGGATCTTGACGTTTTCATTTTCAGCGTGCTGGTTGTTGTCGTAGTTTACAATCGGAACGGTTATCACATTCGTTTCCAGTATCTCCTCAAAGAGGTATAAAGGCAGACTTCCACCCATAGACGGGATCAGCACCAGGGGCTCTTTGGTAGTGGATTGTACAGCAGCCTGGATGCTTTTCGCAATGGGCAAATCCATGGGGGTGCGTTGGGCATTGTAGCCATGTTTTACTTCCACCTTAATCAGGTTAGGGTATTTGCTTCGCTCTTCTTCTGTTGGCTCGCCCTCTACCACATGAAAGCCTTTGCCTTTTATATGCGCAACAACCTTCTCCACCTGCCTTTTATAGTCGTTGCCCTTTACCAGGCGCAGGTCTAAAACGGCCTCTGCTTTGGTGGGTATGATGTTACTGGCCATTGGCCCCACATTAGCACTTTGTATGCCGTTGATGTTGAGCGTAGGCAACATGATGGCCTCCACAAGTGATCTTTCCGGATTTTCAGGGGCAATCACCCCCAACTCCTTCTTTAGCAAAGCATCCTGGGCCGGTATCTGCGCCAGTGCCTTCTTTTCAGTTTCCGTAAGCGGTGTTACATCATCATAGAAACCTTTGATTAGCACCTGGCCCTGTTCGTCTTTCATAGAAGAGAGCAGTTGCACCAGATTTAATGCAGGATTGGGCGCCCAGTTACCGTAATTGCCGCTATGCAAGGGCCGCTTCGCGCCATAAATAGTCAGGGCCATGTTTACGTCTCCGCGAACTCCATAAACCACTGTTTTTCTTCCTGAAGCATGCCGGGGCGCATCGATAATAATCCAGGCATCGGCCTGCAGCTTTGACTTGTTTTCTTTGAAGATTTCATAAAGATGAATAGAACCTACTTCTTCTTCTCCCTCAAACAGGAACTTGATATTCACCTTCAGGCGCTTACCTGTTTTCACCAGCGCATCATAGGCATTTAATATTGCCATAACGCCTGCTTTATCATCGGCTGCTCCCCTGCCTGCTATGCGCCAGCCAGGATTTATAGCTTCTCCATTCTTGTAAGGTCCTATTATTTTCCCACCACTTTCCAAGGGTGCAGTAATCAGCACTGGCTTAAACGGCTCCAGCCCTTCGGACCATTGCTTTGGGTTCACTGGCTGTCCGTCGTAATGCGCATAAAAGCCGATGGTTTTTTTAGCACCAGGTGTTTTTATCTCTCCGAAAACAGCCGGTGTAACACCCTGAGTCGTCCCTGTCAGTAGCTCTGCTTTGATTCCTCTGCGCAACATCATCTCCTGAATAAAGGCTGCATTCTTAAGGATGTTGAAAGTATCTGTAGAAACATTGGGAATGGAGAGAAATCGGATGTATTCTTCCATCAGTGTCTTATCGTTGTTCCTGATGTACTGCTGCACAGTCTGTGCTTTCAGGGTAGAAAATAAGCAGAGGGTACAAAAGAGCAGACAGATGTGTTTACAGATACTACTATTCATAAGTGTTAAGGTTGATTAAAGGGCTGCAAATATATAGAATGGTGATTCTTGCTAATATACGCTGTACACTGAAATTATTGTCGCTTGCTTAACCTATGCTACTTTGCAAAGCAGTTCCTGTGACTTATCAGAAGGACTAACAGAGTAGCTTAAAGTTTTAGAGACTGCAAAAATTAGCGGATAGCGAGCAACATAATCCACACCAGCCATCATATTGCTATTTTTGATTTGTTTTATTACATTTATTCTGATTCCTTCCAAAGGAGGTGAATCCTGAAATTCCAATAAAGTACACCCGCTCTATTATCAGTTACCTGAGAAATACCGCTTCACCCGAAATTGTACAGAACAAGAAGTATAGAGATTGACTAATCACCCTATAAATTAAGCCTTACTATACTTCGAAGCCTTCAACAACACTACTGGCTTAGCTGCCTGAGAAACTCTTTTGAGCAGCATCTCAAACCGCCCTGATACCACCCTTATAAAACTTGACAAATCTATTTTCAACATAAACTATAAGGAGAAAGAATCATGATGACTACTGAGCAAAGCCGTAAGTTTTTTCAAGAGTATGCCCAGGCCTTAAGCAAGAATAAATCAGAGGCCACACTGGATAAATACATTGCCGATGAGAGACTAATAGAACACATCCATATGTTTGATGCAGCCTTTCCTAACTATCAGCTTATTCCAAAAGATATAGTGGTAGAGGGGAACAAAGTTGCTTTGCGAGCAACTGTCGCGGGCGAACACAAAGGAGAGCTTTTCGGAATAGCGCCAACTGGGCAGAAGGTAAGTGTAGACGGTCTCATCCTTTACGAGTTAGCAAATAACAAGATTGTAAACCACTGGATGCAGTTTGATACCATGTCCATGATGCAGCAGATCAATAGTGTTCCAGCGCCTGCCAGCGAGTAATTGAACCTTGTTTATATATCCATAAACATAGAAAGGTAAGGCAAGTTGTTGCTAAGATTATAGTTGACAGGTCCTGCTGAAACTTGTACATTGGCTGAGTTTTTCTTCTGAATTACAGTTCTATAAGACTGAAAAGCCTCTCTTATGTCGAGAGGCTTTTCAGTCTTATAAGTAATACTCCTGTTCTGGTACTACAGTGTTGATCCCAGACGTTCACCGATTTCTTTTTCAAAGGGGCTTACCTCTTTCTACTCAAAAGTATTATACCTGTTAATGCTACTACAAAGCCTACACCTAAGACTGCAGCACAATTCTTAGAAGCAGCAGCGGATTTACTATCAGCAGACAAAAATACATTCAGGCTTTCGTTATCTGTTGCCGCTAAAATGAGACTCACTGTTTCCTCCGGCGCATCCCATTGCGGAAAGTGGCCGCTGTGGGTAAACCAGTGCAGGCGCGCGTCCGGAAACCTTGCCAGGGCACGTGACGCCTGGTGCGGGGGGCATACCCGGTCGTGGCGTCCCCAGCCGATAACGAGGGGCGCCTGAATAAAACCCTTAGGTGCTCCCTCCTGCTGTGGGTTACCGTAGGCAAGCTGGTATAGTAACTCATCGAAAGATGGCGAGGCAGCAAAGGTGCGCAGCTCGTCAATCACCAGCTTCGGTGGCAACTGCCAGGGGTGCGCAGAGAACTGGGCCATCAATAAGGTGCGGCTTATAGGATTGCTGGTTAGAGCGGGCAAAACAGGCTGCAGCAGCCGGACCAGCCGGACAGAGGCTGCCACCGAGTAGTAGAAAAAAGGGATCTCCCACCCTCGCCAGAATCCACCTGGATCCAGCGAAACCACTGCGCCAACCACACCGCCACGGCTGGCAAGTTCCAGCACCAGCCGCGCCCCCATCGAACTGCCCACCACATCAACACCTACCAGATCGTGAAGTTTTAGAAAATTTGTCACCGCGTTGGCCAGCGTACGGATAGATACTTCACCTATCAAGGGAGCTGTTCCGCCATGCCCAGGTAAATCCACTGCTATCACTTCACGTCCGGCATCAACAAGCGGGTCGATGATGAGTTGCCAGGAGCTCCAACTGCCGCCTATGCCATGAATAAGTAAAAGTGGCTTACCGGTACCGCGCCGGATGTGGTGCATGTTCATGAGAAATTTGGTTTTGTGGTCATAAGAGGCAAAGCTACCATGACTTACGGTTTCATTTGCTGCCTGTTGATTTTATACATCATCCTGTTCATTCATAAGAATTTAAAAAGATTGCAACAGGTACAAGAGTAACCGTAGAAAAAGTTTATTGTTATGAGGAATGCCGTGAAGCAAGAAGTATGCATGTGTGAGAATTCTCCTTCATCATAGAGCAATACTGAACCAGCCATACATCAACCATTAAAAGAAAGCTGATTCATGTGCTATTTTGGCTTTCCTATTTTACTACCTGAAGTTGTTCTATTGGTGAGAATATGATATAAGTTGTAGCTTTACTTCCTTCATACATGCGTTGTGTAGCTGTCAGGTGGGAGTAGATTGATGAAGAAGCGGCGCATTTAGTAAACCTATTGCTGTATAAATGCATATAACCTCTACATAATATTCCTACTTATGAACGACTTACAATATGAATTCGGGATGATTGGTTTGGGTGTGATGGGCAGGAACCTCATGCTCAATATCGCTGACCATAACTTTTCTGTCATTGGCCTTGACCTGGACCCCGTAAAAGCGGCGGCAGTAGAAACAGAAGCCGGCACCGGGCAATCAGTTCGTGGCACCACTTCGGCTGAAGCGTTTGTGCAGGCACTACGCAAGCCCCGCGCTATCATGCTGCTGGTGCCAGCCGGAAAACCTGTAGATGCGGTTATTGCCTCTTTGCTGCCCCTGCTGGAGCCTGGCGATATCGTGATTGATGGAGGTAACTCTTACTTTCCCGATACCGAACGCCGTGTTGCGATGCTCGAAGAGAATGGCATACACTTCTTTGGTATGGGTATATCCGGAGGTGAAAAGGGAGCCCGTTTTGGTCCGAGCATGATGCCTGGCGGAAACCGGGAAGCATATGAAAGGCTCCGTCCTGTTTTCGAAGCCATTGCCGCAAAAGTGAACGGTGAACCATGTGTTACTTACCTTGGTAACGGCTCTGCAGGTAACTATGTAAAGATGGTGCACAATGGTATTGAGTACGGCGTGATGGAGCTGATTGCAGAGACATACGACCTGCTGAAACGTGGTGTAGGACTAAGCGATGAAGAACTGCAAGCGGTTTTCCAGGACTGGAACCAAACAGAGCTGCAGTCTTTCCTGATAGAAATTACCGGAGACATCCTGAAAAAGAAAGATGATATAACCGGCCAACCCTTAGTGAATGTCATATCCGACGTCGCCCGTTCTAAAGGCACTGGTAAATGGACTTCGCAAAACGCAATGGATTTACAGGTACCTGTTCCTTCTATTGACATGGCTGTGCTGATGCGCGATATGTCTAAATTTAAAGAAGAACGTGTGGAGGCCGCAAAACAATTATCAAACAATGCGCTTCAGACGAACATCGATAGTGATCGTCAGGCATTTATAGGCCAGATGCGAAACGCTTTTTATTTCGCCATGATTTCTACCTATGCACAGGGATTGGCGCAGTTAAAAGTAGCTTCAGAAGAATATAAATATGGGTTGCAGCTGCAGGACGTGGCTAAAATCTGGCGGGGCGGTTGTATTATTCGCGCTGCCTGCCTCACTGATATACGCGCAGCATATGAGAAAAATCCTTCGCTACCGAACCTGCTATTGGATTCCAAAGTCGGCGGTGACCTGTTAGTTCGCCAGGATGATATTCGTTCTGTACTGAAAGCTGCTATAGATAAAGGTATACCGATGCCCGCTTTCATGGCTTCCCTATCTTACTTTGATGCCTATCGCTCCGAAACCTTACCGACAAATATTATCCAGGCCCAGCGGGACTATTTTGGAGCCCATACCTATGAGCGACGGGATAAGCCGGGCTTCTTTCATACGGAGTGGGATTAGGGGATAGGTTAGGGAGCCGACTTTAGTGGCTGGACCTGTCGTTTGTCAGTAAGAGATAAGAGTGCAATTTATGGCAAGAGCTTCTTCTCATGTTTCTACTATTTCCGGGCCTCTGCCCCAGTCGGGTTACAAACCCGACATTACCGAAGGACACAAGTTTGAAAACTTGCGCCAGGAGAAGGCAGATAAAATGTCCCGTAAAAGTTTAGCTAAAAAGTCACTGACCATTTCAGGTAAAGACAAGTCGAATAACATCGGCTTGTCTGAAATTAAATTTCCGTCTATAAATATTATCTTTCTACAGGAAAGCGACAGTTCTTTCAGAGGAGTAGCTTTCTCTTTTATACATCAACAAAAAATATGAAACCAGTGAGTAAAGCAGCACCCACCATTGCTATTATATTTGGCGGAACAGGAGATTTAGCAAAGCGGAAGTTGGTTCCGGCATTTTACAACCTATACCTGGACGGATGGCTGCCTGAGCCTTTTGCTTTGATTGGCTTAGGACGGTCTGACACCAACGACACTAAATACCAGGAGCATCTGCGGGAAGGAGTGAAAGAGTTCTCACGCAGCGGCGAACCAGCCGACGAAACCTGGGATGTTTTTCGTCACTCCATCAGCTACTTGCGCTCCAACATTAATGATCCGGCTGCTTACCAGGATCTGGCTGATAGAATACACGCACTGGAAGAAGCATGGGGTACACGTGCCAACCGCTTGTTTTACTTATCAGTTGCTCCCAGGTTCATTGAGCCTGTTACCATTCACTTGAGCGAGGTAGGCATTGCAAACGACGTAGAGCGGGACCGGATAGTGGTGGAGAAGCCCTTTGGACACAACCTGAAGACTGCCCAGGAACTAAACCAACTCCTTACCAGAACCTTCCAAGAATCGCAGATTTACCGGATAGACCATTACCTCGGGAAAGAGACGGTGCAGAACATCCTGGCTTTCCGTTTTGCCAATGCGCTATTTGAACCACTTTGGAACAGGAACTACATTGAGTATGTCCAGATTACCGTTTCGGAAGAAGTTGGTGTAGAAGACCGTGGAGGATACTACGAAGGTTCCGGCGCCCTGCGCGACATGATCCAGAACCACCTCCTGCAATTGCTGTGTATGGTGGCCATGGAGCCGCCGGTAACATTTGAAGCCGAAGAGATACGAAATCGAAAAGTTGACGTACTGCATGCTGTGCAACGGTATTCGCGGGAAGATGTGGGAAAATTTGCTGTGCGCGGACAGTATGGTCCGGGCTGGATGAAGGGGAAGCAGGTGCCGGGTTACCGAGAGGAACCTGATGTTGATCCTAACTCCGGCACAGAGACCTATGCCGCTGTAAAGTTTTACCTGGACAACTGGCGCTGGCAGGGTGTGCCGTTCTATTTACGCACCGGGAAAAGAATGCAGGAAAAGAGCTCATCCATCACCATTCAGTTCCGTCCTGTTCCGCATTTAACATTCCCCACCACCATGGCGGAGAACCTGATGCCGAATCGCCTCATCATTAACCTCCAGCCCCAGATGGATATCCGCCTGCGCTTTATGGCGAAGAAAACGGGGCTTGATATGGCTTTGACTCCCGCAGAAATGGTGTTTGATTTCAATGGGGCCAACAAGCATTCACAATCGCCGGAGGCGTACGAGACGCTGCTGCTGGATGCCATGCAAGGCGATGCCACGCTGTTTATGCGCTCAGACCAGGTGGAAGCCGCCTGGGATGTTATCACTCCTATCCTGGAGACCTGGGAGTCACGTCCGTCACTGGAATTCCCTAACTATGCGGCGGGGATGTGGGGCCCTGAAAACGCAGAAGCCCTGATTGCCCGCGAGGGTCATACCTGGACAGTTACTTTTCCTCATTAAACCAAAAAGCATGCTACAGATATTTGAAGATAAAGCCCAACTCAGCAAAGCAGCTGCAGAACTGTTTGTGAAGACTGCCCAGGAAGCGGTACAGCAAAACGGACGCTTTACTGTAGCCCTGACAGGAGGCTCCTCCCCGGTTCAGCTTTATGACCTGCTGGCACAACAGCCTTACGTGGAGCAGGTGCCCTGGGAGAAGACCTTTGTTTTCTGGGGAGACGAACGCTGGGTACCTTTGACGGATGATCGCAGCAACGCCAGAATGGCAATGGAAACTTTTCTGAACAAAGTACCAGTGCCTGCAGCGCAAATCTACCCGATGTGGGAAGATGGCAAGGAGCCAGAGGAGTTCGCAAATAAGTATGAGCAACTCCTGAAAGCGCATTTCAGCCAGCAAATACCACAATTCGATTTAATCCTGCTGGGTATGGGCGACGATGGACATACAGCCTCGTTGTTTCCGGGAACAGCGGTTTTGCACGAGACTTCGCGCCTGGTGCAGGCTTATTATCTGGGGCCACAGTCCATGTACCGCATTACCCTTACCGCCCCACTGATAAACCAGGCCAAAACCATCTGCTTCCTCACGTTCGGCTCTAACAAAGCACCTGCATTGCAAGAGGTGCTGGAGGGAGAAAGGAACCCGGAGAAATACCCTTCGCAGCTGATTCAACCTAAAAACGGTGAAGTAATCTGGTTAGTAGACGAAAGCGCCGCTTCGAAGTTGAAGACTAAAAAGTAATCGGTGTCCCGAGTATCCCGCTCTATAAACTCCTAGTTATAATGGAATCTTACTAACTATACCCACCCCTGCCCCTCCGAGGAGGGGATAAAATGCACGAGTAAATTCCCCTCTTGGGAGGGGCAGGGGTGGGTATTCTAGTGCTGTAGTACATCCTGAATTTAAACAGCCTAAACTGCCTTACCTAAAAGAAGCACCTGCATCCGCTATAGCAGTAAAGCATTTTCCCTTTCACTACCGTCGTACTTTAAGTCTAAAAGCTTAATTTGCCTAAGCTATTCCGCCGCCTTGTTGCTACAGCTAAATTCTTTGAACTTCCACTTAAACATCTTTAAATGAAAAAGACATTACCTTATTTTTTCCTACTGGTGCTGTTGTCCAGCAGCCTGAGCTTTGCCCAGGTTAAAAATCCTGTTGTAGAGAGCATCATTAAAGAAGCCAATGAGAATTCCCAATTAGAACTGCTGGGGCACGAACTGATGGATGTGATCGGCCCTCGACTGGTGGGAACGCCGGAAATGCTGATGGCACACGAATGGGCTGTTAACAAATACAAAGGCTGGGGCATACCTGCCCGCAATGAAAAATGGGGCGAATGGCGCGGCTGGGACAGAGGCATTACGCATGTTGATATGGTATATCCAAGAGTAGTTACGTTGGACGCAACGCAATTAGCCTGGAGCCCTTCTACACCACGAAAAGGCGTTACAGCCGAGCTAGTTGTCCTTCCGGATGTACAGGATTCCGTTACCTTTAAGCGTTGGTTACCTTCTGTAAAAGGTAAGATAGTGATGATTTCCATGCACCAGCCTACTGGCAGACCAGAATACAACTGGGAGAAGTTCGCAACAAAGGCTTCTCTGGAGAAAATGAAAAAGCAGCGTGATGACCAGACGCAGGCATGGCGCGAAAGAATCAACAGGACTGGTTACAATGCCCGTACTCTACCGGTGGCACTGGAAAAAGCTGGAGCAGCCGGCATCGTTACCTCCAACTGGTCGAATGGCTTTGGGGTGAACAAGATATTTGGAGCGTACACCAAAAAGATTCCAAGCATCGATATGTCCCTAGAGGATTACGGTATGCTGTACCGCATGGTGGAGCACGGCGATAAGCCACAGATCAAAATACAGGCTGAGTCCAAGAACCTGGGCAATGTACCAACGTTCAATACCATCGCTGAAATTAGAGGCACTGAAAAGCCTGAAGAATATGTGATGCTGTCGGCTCACTTCGACTCGTGGGATGGTGCCACCGGTGCGACAGACAATGGCACAGGCACCATTATGATGATGGAAGTGATGCGCATTCTGCAGAAGGTATACCCAAGTCCGAAAAGAACAATTCTGGTGGGCCACTGGGGCAGTGAGGAACAAGGTCTGAACGGGTCACGTGCTTTTGTGGAAGATCACCCGGAGATAGTGAAGAATGTACAGGCGCTGTTCAACCAGGACAATGGAACAGGCAGAGTAGCAAATATCTCAGGTCAGGGCTTCCTACACGCCTATGACTATTTAGGCCGCTGGCTGAATGCCGTTCCGCGTGAGATTACCAGCGAAATAGTGACCACATTTCCGGGAACTCCTAGCGGTGGGGGTTCTGACTATGCCTCTTTCGTAGCAGCAGGTGCTCCGGCTTTCTCATTAAGCTCACTAAGTTGGGACTACGGCACCTATACCTGGCACACTAACAGAGACACGTATGACAAGATAGTGTTTGATGATGTGCGCAACAATGCTATTCTGGCCGCTATACTGGTATACATGGCCTCCGAAGACCCGGAAACAACATCACGGGAGAAGAGTGTACTGCCAGTTAACACCAGAACAGGTGAACCAATGGTATGGCCGACACCACGGCCAGCCACTAGAAAAGGCGGTCAGGATTAAGGATATAGCTTAAAATAGCTGTTGCCTTCCCTCCTGCTCCGAAAGTTGTGGTAGTGAAGTAACAGGCAGAAGCACATTACCGGCGAGAGGCCACCTGAAAACAGGTGGCCTCTCGCTATTTCATATCTATGGGTGAAGTATGATTAAGCCGCTAAAAATGCTTTAATAAGATTTTGCTTCTTCAAATACTTTAAAGTATAGCGTGAAAGTAGATCCCTTGCCAATCTCACTGTCCACAGAGATTTTTCCGTCGGCATTATCCATAATTCTTTTTACGATATACAACCCGATACCACTTCCTTCCACATGATCATGATACCTTTTGAACATGGCAAAAAGCTTTGATTCATTCTTCAGGTTTATTCCGAGTCCGTTATCTCTTACACTCAATACAATATAATTATCCTTATTCTCTAGGTTAACATAAATGATTGGCTTTCTGTCGGGAGAGCGGTACTTAATGGCGTTACTTAAGAGGTTGTAAACAATGCTCTTAAAGTTCTTCTTCGAGAACTGCAGGCCGTGGCAGTCCGAAATACTTACAATTACTTCAGCGTTTGATGTTGAAATTATCTCTCCCAAACCTTCTTTTACCTCCTTAATAATCTGCTGGCAGTCAATTGCCTCGGGGGTGCTGGAGAAGTTCTTCTGAACCTTTGAAATCTCCGTCAGGTCCAAAATAGTGGTTTTAAAGCGGGTAACGGAACTGCTAATGTGGCTGATGATTTGTTTTACTTCTTCACTTGAAGCATCTCCTTCTAAAACCTCCTCCAGTATCGTAACCAGCCCCTCAATGTTTAGAACCGGGTTCTTTAAATCATGAGAAGCTGTATAGACAAAAGTGTCCAGATCATCGTTGATCCGAATCAGCTCTTCGTTCTTTTTGGATAATTCTCTTTTGGTGAGGGTCAGTCTCTCCAGTTCCTTCTGCTCCGACAAGTTGGTGATAATGATGCCCAGCACCTCATCGCCTTTAGTAGCAATGGTAGTCAGAGAGATGTACACATGCAATAAGTCTTGCTGTATGGGCTTTAAAACAAACTCGCTTTTGACATGCTGCTTCCACCCCAGTGCAAATATCGTCTGAAAGGACTCCTGGTAATCAGTTGGAAGAAACCTTTGGAAAGGGGAGCCAATTACCTCGCTGAGGGACAGGTTTACAAATTTGGCAAACTGGGAGTTACAGTACAGAATCAGGCCATGTTGATTGAGCGTGACCGCCCCCTCCCCCATGTTTTCCACCAGTACCCGGTACGTCTCCTCGGCTCCTTCTAAGGTAAATATCTTTGTGACACCGTTTTCCTGCACGGCCAGCGCATCTACAGAACCCGTCCGGATGGCTTCTATAGTATCCTCGGCTACCTGCAACTGGTAGCGTAATTCATCTACTTCTTGCTGAAGCTCTTCGGCAGTTTTATGTTTGGAGGCGTGATTCAACACTGGCAACGCAGCTAAAATGCTCTAAAAATTCAACTTTCTTTGCGCAGATCAAGGCCCAGCAATACTTTTTCAGTATTGGACATATCACCAATCAGCCTTCTAAGCGGATGGGGAAGCTGTTTTATCAACGTGGGAGCCGCAATGATCTGCTCCCCCTCGGCCAGCATCGGCTGTTGAAAGATATCAATAACCTCTAACTCATATCTTCCCTTCAGGTACTGCTCACAAATTTCCTTTATATTTTCTACTGCTCGTTTAGAGTTAGGCGTCATACCTGTTATATACAGACGCAGCATGTATTTTTGGTTATCAACTGGCTCCAACCAATCTTCACTGTCTTCTGATTCCATGCTTATGCGTATATGGTTTTTATGTCCAACCCTACTAGTACCTTTTCTTTATTCGATAAGTCTCCAATAATTTTTCTCACTGGTAGTGGTACTTTCTTCACCAAAGTAGGTATGGCCACAATTTGGTCACCCTCTGCCAGTTGAGGATGCTTTAGCAAATCAACTATCTCTATTCTGTACTTTCCCTGTAAATGCTCTTCGCAATACTTCTTCAGGTTTGCCAGGGCAGTTACAGACTTCTGAGTTTGTCCGGCCACGTACAATCTCAATTCAAAAAACTCCTCTTTTTCCTCCGTTGACATCGTAAAATATTTTTGAATTTATTGATTGACAGTTCTCACCCCAACTGCTTGCTTACCGTTCTGATTTAGTTGTCGGGCAGTACCTACCAGTACGTTACCGGCAGTATCAGTGTCTACATCTATAAGCCGGAGGCCGTCGTTATTGATGATAAATTCCCTGACTTTATTGGAGTTATGCATGCCCCTTGATTTGAGCACATATAATCCCCTATTGCGTTCTCCGTTTGCTTCTAGGTCACGGACCATCAACCAGGTGTCTATCAGAGAAGATATTCCCTCATCTTCCGGATCTAGCATATCTGTATTTTTAATCTCCGAAACAAACAGTGCAGTTATACCCTCTGACTTTAGGAAATAGATAAGCCGCGTAAGCATGGCCTTTACTTCTTTGCAGGAAGCAATAGTTCTCAGGTTCGTAATTGGATCTACAATCACCACCTCTGGTTTGAAGCTTTTGATGGCTTTGTGCATCGAAACTAGGTGCATTTCCAAACCATAAACAGTAGGGCTGTTCGCCTGGAATTTTAAATAACCGTTTTCTACATGCGAAGACAAATCCAAGCTAATAGATGCCATGTTACGAATGACCTGATCCTGCGACTCTTCGAAAGCAAAATACAGGCAGCGTTTCTTTTGCTCGCAGAACTGCTTGGCAAAAAATGAAGCGATACTAGTTTTACCTGTACCGGCAAATCCAGAAACCAATACGCTGCTTCCTTTAAAATAGCCGCCACTTCCCAGCATTTCGTCCAGCTGCGGAATCCCCGATGATATGATTTCATTGCTGGCAGCATACTTCAATTCGAGGGAAGTTGTAGGCAGCACCGAAATACCATCCTCATCAATCAGGAACGGGTATTCATTGGTGCCATGCACTGTACCCCTGTACTTCACAATGCGCAATCTGCGGGTAGAAATTTGGTCAATCACGCGGTGGTCCAGCAGAATAACGCAATCAGACACATATTCCTCCAGCCCCTGTCGTGTCAGGCTTCCTTCCCCTCGCTCTCCTGTTATAACTGCCGTCACGCCTTTATCTTTCAGAAATCGAAATAGTCTTCTTATCTCTGAACGTAGGATAGCCTGGTTATCGAGGCCGGAAAATAAGCTTTCAATGGTGTCCAGCACCACCCTCTTTGCACCTATGGAATCTATGGCATAGCCCAAACGGATAAAAAGCCCTTCCAGGTCATACTCGCCTGTTTCTTCGATCTCAGTTCGTTCCACCCGCACATGGTCCAGCTTCAGCTTCTTCTCCTCCACCAGTTTGTTTAAATCGAAACCCAGCGAGGCCACATTATAGGCTAGTTCCTCTTTGGTTTCTTCAAAGGCCATAAAAACCCCTGGCTCATCAAACTCTACAACGCCCCGCACCAGGAATTCCATGGCCATTAAGGTCTTGCCACAACCAGCGCTGCCACAAATAAGGGTGGGTCTGCCTGTTGGAAATCCACCGCCCGTAATGTTGTCTAAGCCTTGTATGCCTGTTTTAGATTTGGGTAATTGAAAAGGAGGTGGTGTGTGTGCCATGATGGTAACAGGAACTATATAGAATAATACAAATTTATTAGCTTAGAGCGTGCTAAGGTAACGAATATTTGTGGGATGCGCGGAGAATTGTTCAACTCACATCACAAACTACATGGGACTAAATTTACAGTGAGAAGAGGTACAACAGTAAGTTAAGACTATTCACCTTCTTTTCTTCATTAGACATTATAGGCAAGATTAAAAGAGCAATGATATCAAGTATGATACAACTTCAGCACCTCTAACTACTGCTGTTGGTTCTACACACTCTCTGCTCAGAACAGGCTGCTCAATCAGAAATTATTCTATCCTCATGGTTTATCTCTAATGGAGATTTGTACAAGTAAATTAAGAATGCAAGAACTTAGATTTTAAAAGCAATATAAAACAACAAGCATACTTTACCTTCAGCTGAATGGTATTTCTATGTGCCTAATAGATTTTGGTTTGCTACATTCAATCCTGCTTCTCTTTACTGTGTAACAGCCCTTTTAGTGAAGTCTGCATAATCTCTATGTACTTCTATGACATCAGCTAAAAGTATTGCCATCGTTTTGATCATTTTTAATATACAAAATGACAGAATATGCTTGTTTGAGGCTGGACAATTTATCAGTTAGGCCCATTTTACAATAAAACCACGAAAATTAATACGGCAAGAGCAAGCAGCACGCAGTAATTATGTTGCATGCTGCTTGCTCTTGACTCAAAAGTACTTTTTGAGAAATTCTGCTTCCGCTTATCGTGCCGGTTTCAAGGTACACCTTACAGACATAGAGAGCAGAAAATTTTATCTTCTTATTACTCAGGCTTGTAGGCTAAGCTTCAATTGTTACTTTTTTCGCCGATGCATGTTCTTATACATCATATTCAAAACACAGCGCTAACATACGGCACCACTGACTGCTTCCCTTAACACTTAAACTTGGGAGAACTGCCTATACAAAGTTCAGCATTTATATAAGCCTGGTGCATAGCTGCCACATGCGTGTGTGCAATGAAGTGGCTAGCGAATAGAAAAATTTATTGTCACACAAGCAATCTCCTGCATGCCCTTCCTTTTGTATAGGTTGAGAAACAGGCTCTTTTGTACATCAGCATCAGCGCCTCTTCACAGCAACATAGCATTGCATGTCAGCCATTACTTATCCAGGATAAGGGAGGAGGTACGCACGCCTGAGAGAGTTTGCAGCCGCACAATGTAAACTCCCTTTGCAAGCTTTGAGCCGTCTACTTCCACACTATGCCGCTCGCCTGGATTGGCCTTTCCATGCTCCAGCACAGACACCTTTGCCCCCTTTGCATCATAAAGGCTCAACATGTAGTTGCCTCCGACATTGAGTATAAAACTTACAGTGGCCTTTCCGGAAAATGGATTCGGATAAACAATCATATCTTCTTTTTCTTGCAGTTCTGTTGTCTGTAATGAGCTAACAGAAGAAGAAGAAGAAACAGTCGTGCTGGTATTGAACACCACATCCACCCAGTAGTTGCTTGCCTGATAAGCATTTGACGGGAAGGCAGGGGTGCCGGTGTAGCGGTAGACCCCGTTGCTGCCGTCCGCCCCGTTCTGCAGGCCCGTCAGCGGACCGTTCACAATGGCCTGGCCAAAGCCTAGGTCATCTGCAGAGTAGTAGCCGGCGCTACTATGGTAGGAGACGACGTAGGTGGTGTTGGCCGAGATGGCGACAGGAGAAGAAAAGAGCACCTGCTGCCAGCCGGAGGCTGTCTCGTTGGTGAAGGTGGCCTGCGCCAGCAGGGTGCCCGTGCTGCTGTAAAGTTGCCCGATGTGGGTGCCTGTGTTGCCGCTCTGCTTGTAGAAGCGCACGCCTGTCACCGAGCCCGCCTCCGAGG